>JARKQP010000270.1 GCA_029974875.1 Mobilitalea sp. | reverse complement strand
AAATAAGAATTAAAATTAATGTAGTTTAAAGTAATAAATAAGGTTTAATTTTATTTTTAATTTTATCTTTAATTTTTATATATAGATTATTAATTTTAAATAACCTCACTTGCCGATTTATAAAGCAGAGGAAAGGAACCGACTCCTTCCCCCCGCTTATGAAGCTCTATCAGATACAGTTATCAACTGAATAGAAACCTATTAGTTACCATAAATGTCTTCAATATCCGCCTGAACATTATTCAAATATGTATCAACATCCGTATCGCCATCCATATAAGGAATCAGCTCGTTGATCCAATCAACCATAATGGTATTAGCTTCTTTCATGCCCGTGAACTCGTTAATTGGATAACCCGCATTATAATTAGCGTAAATATTCTGGAATACCTCGCTGGATGCGCTGTAATCCGGCTTTGCAAGGGTACTGCCCGGAAATGCCGATTGCGTTACGGCAAGGTCTGCATTGATGGATGCATCATCGCCATTCAAGCCCGCCATCAGATACTCGAAGAATTTCAGCGCTTCCGCCTTGTGCTTGCTGTTTTCTGTTATGCCAACCGCCCAGCTTGCCACGCAGTTTCCGCTTTTTCCTGTATAATCATCCTTCACAGGAATAGCCGCCGCACCAAGCTTCAAATCAGGATAATCCTTGTTCCACGCCGTAATAGCTGCAGCAGAGTTAACTATGAATGCAATTTCGCCGCTGGCAAATTTAGAGGTCATATCAGCCTCTGTCAAGGAGGCCATACCCGGATAAATATACCCTGCATCATACAGTTCCTTGTAATATTCGGCAAAGGTTTTCAAATCCCCGTTTCCCGCTACGTTAATGCTGCCATCAGCTTTTTTGAAATTAATACCGGACGCCCATGCAAACCCCATGTAAACGTTCTGGATACCGGACGGGGAAGATGCGTCCAGGTTCAGGGCAAATGAATAAAAGCCCGCATCCTTGATTTTCTGGCATGCCTCTTTGAACTTGGACCATGTTTTGGGAAGCTCTGTGATACCTGCTTTATCCAGGATATCCTTATTGTAGAACAACGGATAGGCATAATTTACAACCGGTACCGCATAAGTACTTCCATTCACATCCCAGGTGCTTGCGAAGATGCTTTGGTCAAATCCGTCCGTCTTAAGCAGGTCACTCATGTTTGTCAATAAACCGGAATCCGCAAAATCATAAACCCAGCTGCTGTCAACGCTTACCAGATCCGCTACCGTTCCTGTCGCCGCACCGGATTCGATTGCCGTCTTTGTATCCGCAAACGGGGCATTCAGAAGTTCTACCGTGATACCGGTATCTTTATAGAACTGGTCACAAATGTTCTGCACATAGCCTTCCGGACATTCAACTCCCCACCACTGTTGGAATTTAATAGTTACTCCTGTATCCTTTCCACCTTTTTCAGCAATTGCCGTATTCTCTGTTGTACCTTCTGCCGCATTCTTGGACGAAGTACTGCTGCTGTCTGTACCAGAACCGCAAGCCGTGGCTCCAATAGACATTACGCCCACTAAAGATAGCGCAGCCAGCTTTTTAAATAATCCTTTAATTCTCATAATTTACCTCCCTTTAGGTATTGTTCAATTATGTTGACATCTTATCATTTTTGAAAGTTAATTTCAATATAATATCATTTAGAAATTTAATTTAATCCTTTTAAACAACTTTCTTTCCTGATACCTTGAAATCTACCCTCGTTTTTGTTAATTTTTACCAATTATTTACAGGCACGGCTGCTCAACACCAACTTGCATTTGATACTAGTCTTAACTATTAATATCAGCATGCATCCGCTCCGGGCGATGAAAAAAAGCCCGCAAGCCGAATTCACCCGACTTGTGAGCCTTAAGTCCCCCTGCTATTCATTAAGATGCACCTCATCCTTTACCGCAACCCTCTCTTCCCGCTCAAGGACTGCACGGTAAACGGTTTGGATAACAATAAGCCCAACAGGTCCCAGAATGAATCCTACTACCCCAAACAGCTTCAGCCCCACATACATGGCTATCAGCGTAAATAAGGGCTTTATACCGATCCGGTTGCCAATCAGCTTCGGCTCCAGCACCTCCCGGACGATCTGGCAGGCGAGGAAGGTGGTGATGAGGATGGCCGCAGAATATATTTTGCCCGTGATCAGCATAATGATGGCCCAGGGAATCAGAATGAGGCCGCTCCCTAAAACAGGCAGGGCATCCATAAGCGCAATACCAATTCCGGCAAGGGCCGCATATTCATTTTTAATCAGGGATAAGCCAAGGATGCATATGCCCGCAATGGTTATCATGATGATTAACTGGGATCGGAGGTAGGCGGTTCCTGCCTCGGACAATTTCTCGGTAACCTTGTGGATGTCCTGGTATAAGCTGTTATTCTCAAGCTTTCTCCGGTAATCCGGCAGATCCTTTACAATTAATACGGCTGCAACAAGGATGATAAGCATGATACCGATAACAGCAACCGTCTGGATGGTTATGGATATCGAATGCTGTGTTATCTCCGGTATCACCTGGGTTTTCACACGGTTCACCGTCTGAAGGATGTTCTCATCCATTGTGGATCTCATGGTTCCTCCATCCAGTCCAAACATTTTGTCACAATGGCTGCAGATCTTGTCCAGCTTACTCGCTAAAAGATCCAGATAAATAGGCATGTTCCGGATAAATAAAATTGCCTGCTTCATCAGGACATTAATTAACAGGAAGATACAGGTTCCAAACACTGCAATTAACAATAATAAGGAGGCTGAGCCCCCGATAATCCTGGGTATTTTAAATTTATTATATAAGGACTCGGTAACAGGCCTGACAATCCACGCCAAAAAGTAAGCAAAGACAAAGGGTAATACCAGGGGCAGCAGATATTTGAATCCGAGATAAACTCCGACTGTAATTCCAATAAGCAGCAGAATCGCTCTCATATTAAATGAATTAGTTTCTTTTAGCCTCATGCCATCACCCCCAAGCTTAGATTTATAGAGAAAAACTGTTAAACCATAATCTGTTAACAGCCAGCAGATTTAAAATAAAAGTGAACCAGCAGGCTGGTCCACTTGTTATCAAAAAAAGGATTTATGCACTATAAATCCTCTTATCTTTATTGTCTGCCAAACGGAAATTTATATCCTCGGGGATAATTTCTAATTATTTAGCTAATATTATGTAATTTAACTTGAATATGTTAAATGCGTTATTCTATGTTAATTCCTCTTACAAAAACGTCCAAAAAATGCTCCGGTAACTTCCAGATTAAGCAAAGCATGTAAATCTGCTTTAACCTTCATAAGTCAAACCTCATGAAGCAAATTTTATGAAGGCTCCTTTCTGATCCATTTTCAAATAAATTTAACTGTTTCCTTTAATTTCATATCCTCCAACAGGATATGATGGATTAACCAATCCTTGATAAATAGGCAGATACTGATCAGGTCATTATCACTGATGGCCTGACCCTTATAGCTTTCTATAATTTCACTGATACGGACCCTGAATTTATCATGATGCTCCTTGTGTTTATGATATTCCTGGAAGGATGCATCTAATTGATACCGCTCTTCATGCTCAAAGTGCGTATCCACATAACCAGCCAAAAATTCCAGCAGCTCCTGATAATATTCATGCCCATGCCCTTCCCTCATCATGGAATAGAGCTTGTTAAAATGCTCAAAGATCTGCTTATGCTCCGAATCAATCTGTTCAATACCTATCGCAAAGTCATCGCTCCACTTTAGGGTTATGGTATTCCCCTTAAAAAAATCCCCTATATTAAAGCTTTCATTTTTCTCATCATTTTTTTCATCATTTTTCTCATCATTCTTCTGATCCTCATAGTATACCTTATATACCTTGCTGACCAGCGTTTCTGATTCAAAGGGCTTTAGCACGAACTCCCGGCAGCCTGCTCCAATTGCTTTCTTTAAGGTAGAAAGGTCTGAGGCTCCGCTAATCGAAATCACCGGTGCATCCTTGGTGTCTTTTTTAATCCTCCTAATCACCTGGATCATGTCCTGCTTTTTATTATCCAGGTCAACAATGACGAGATCCGGGCGCTGTACCGACTGGCTTTGATTTAAATTCATCCCATTATAATCCTTTATGAGTTCAGCATCCCGGAAACCGTTCTGCTCCAATATCCTCTTCATCTTATAGCCCAAAACGCTCGTATGCTCAAGGATCAGTATTCTTCCCATAATAACCTCCAGTTACTGTCTTGACTGTATACCAGCATTATATCATAAAACAGCCCACCATCCAATGCAAACATTAAATGGCAGGCCGCCTTCCACACTAATATAACCGGTATATAAGCATCTGCCCGCCGGACAGTTCCTTCCTATTCCACTACTTCAATTTCAGCATAAGGTACGTCTGCCAGAAAAGCCGCCTTAGCCTGGTCGGTTCCCTCGGTTACCTCATAATCCTCCCCGGCCATCTTCACCTTCAGAACAACATCTATGACATCCTCTACGCCTTCATACTCCTTAACTAAGCCCCTGAGCCTGTCCCTGTCCTCCTGTGAAATATCCGCTTCCTCTACCAGCCTTCTCGGCGATACCAGCATTTTTGTAGCATGCACCCCAGCCCCCTCAGCATAGAATGCCCTTGCTTCCCTCACAATAATCTCAGCAATCCTATCCGGGGTACAATAGGTACTGTCAATCACGAGATTGTAGTTGGAGAAATCCATATAGCTTAAATCGTATATTTCCTTATAACGCAGGCACTCTGTCAAGGCACGCTCCGAAAGCAGCCTTTTCGCTTCCTCAAGGGAAGAGTACCTCTCCACCTCTCCTCTTTGGTCGTTCATAACCCGCTCTGCTGCCACGCTTAATTTTACCGCCACAAATACCTTAAAGGAATAATCCACAAAGTGCCAGGCCAGACGGGAATCAAAAATAATATTCTCGTTCTTCTTTTCTCTGGAAATCCTCGTGGTGGCATCATCAATCATAGTGTCATATTTTTTATCACTGCGCATTAACTGGTTCAGCTCCAGCGTCGTCATATTCATCTGGCCCGCTATCTCCCGCTGAACCTTTCCTGTGGAGTAAATTTCAAAATTATATCTTTCATTTAGTAATTTACAGATGGTGGATTTCCCGCTTCCTAAATTACCTGTAATCGTTATATGCATGGATCTTCCCTCTCTCCTTCTACCCTATAACCAAAATTTGTAAACGCTTTACAAGGAATTATAAAAAGCCTGTTTTTACCTAAAACAAAATCAGGCTCCTATAATCAAGACACACGATGTAAATAAAGTGCCTTTTACCAGAAAATAAAAGGCAACCTCTGATGGCGTTTTTATATTAATTCGTATTATAGACGATTCCACACAAAAATACAACCGCTTTTAAATATAGTATAAGATAAAAATAGCACAACATCCCAATACAAAACGGACCAAGAAAATCCGGATTATATCGGCTGATTGTGCTAGCGGTGTATTCATTACCTTTGTGTGTTTTAATTAATGTTTAAGATTATAAATTAATTCCCCTAATTCATTCCCTACTGATAACCCAAATTTCAAGCAAATAATCATGAAAATCAAACCTATACAAATTAAGATAACCGTCAAAATGAGGGTTATTTGTTTCTGATCATCCATTTTTTCTCTCCATTTCACTATCACTATATGAATTAATAGCCCCAACAACTATTCTAGCAATTATTATACCAAAAAATACCTCCTCTATCAATCCCATACTTAACTTTGCCCGTCCAACTGAACCAAACCTGCCCCCAACCGGCTTACCTCTTCCCGGTCATGGGTTACCACAATAACCGTTTTCCCTTTGGTATTCTCCCTCACATATTCAATTACCTGGTTTTTTAAACCTTCATCAAGTCCCTTAAAAGGCTCGTCCATAATGATGATATCACTCTTTGCCAGGACTGCCCGAACCAGGGCAACCCGCCTTCGCATACCGCCGCTAAAGGCTTTGACTGCTTTATTCCTGCAATCCGTGATACCGATACCAACCTTATTTAGTTCCTGCACAATTAACTCTTCTGCAACAGTCTTCCCACAGACCAATCCAACATTCTTCACCGCATCCCAATGCTCAATCAGACGATCCTCTTGAAAAACAGCCGCAACTTTTTTCTGCTTTGTCCCTGTCACTTCTCCTGAATCGGGCTTGATCAGCCCCATAATAATATTAACCACCGTTGTCTTCCCTACTCCGGAAACCCCCATCAGGCAACTCATCCTGCCTTCCGGAAAGGTGACATTAAGATTCTTAAGTATGCTCTTGCCCTCAAAGCTTTTCGAAATATTATGCAATTGGATATCCATGCCACCTTCTCCTTCCAGAGGTTAATTTTGCGGGCTCTTTTGCAGCATTGCCAGCAAATGCAAAACCAGCTTTTCAAACAGCATGCTAATAGCAATAATGACCAGCGTCCATGCAAATAGCTCTTTTGTCATAATATAGAGCTTCGCTTCATATAAACGCTCACCAATGGAGCCGGACGGTATCCCAATCACCTCTGCGGCAATTCCGGCCTTCCAGCAAAAGCCCATTCCAACCGACACCGCAGAGACAAAATATGGAAGTGCCGCAGGAATATAAATTGCCACAACCCTTTTCCAACGGCTGATACGAAATACCTTCGCCATCTGCAGCAGCTCCCTCTCCGTCGCCCGTAGCCCCTGCAATACATTTGTATAAACCAATGGCAGCACCATCATAAAGGAAATCAGGACGGAAAGGTTCGTCTTGTTATTGATCCACAGGAGCGCCAGAATGATAAAGGAAGCCACGGGGATCGTCTTCATGATTTTCATCACCGGAGAGATCAGTTCCCGAAAGATAACACTGTTATAAGCCGCTGCTGCCAATATAATTCCGGCTGCCAACGCCATTATAAAGCCTGCTGCAATACGGAAGGAGGACCAGGCAATTGTCACCCAGAAGCTTCCGTCCTTAATAAGGTTAATCAGGGTTACAAACACGGATAGCGGCGATGCTATGAAAATCTCCCGGGGATCCTGCCAGCTGACCACTTCCCACAGAAGGAGCCAGAAGCATATTATAATAACCTTAAATCCATATTTTCTTGTAAGCTTCCTTACGGCTTCCTTGCCTTCCATCTCCGGCTTCCTCGCTCTCTATCCCTTTTTCCTGCCACATTGATATTGCCCCTATTACTGGATATAAAAATCCTCTGCCGGCAATGCACCTCCAACAGAATCTGGATTTTGTGCAAATAGCGCTGACAGGTATCCGTTCACCTTATCCTTCATCTCACTGCCCTGAATCAAGGTAATATTACAATATGGAATTGCCTGTTTCATCGGTGCCGCCTTGAAGATATCAAATTTCTCGACCAGAGTTGCGGCAGCGTCCACCTTTTCATTTACAAAGGCTGCGGAAGCAGTATATTCTTTCATGAACGCTTCAAAGGCCTCCCTATTATCCTCCAAAAACTCACTCCGTACAACCACTACACCCGTAACTACCGTACTTTCGTCAGCTGCTACCCTGTTCCATTCTTCTGCCATGTCCAGGGCAATATGCACCTTATCATTCCCCAGCATAACTGCCGTAACATAGGGCTGGGGCAGCATCGCTATTGCATCCTCTGATTTACTGAGCATTGCTGCCACCTCTGTCGCCTCCGTCTTGTACTCTATCGTAAGATCCTTCTCCGGATCGATTCCGTTTGCCTGTAGGATATAATTTAAAGTATACTGTGGAACTGTTCCCAGACCCGTCGCATAGATTGTCTTGCCCTTCAGATCCTGGACAGTCTTGATGCTATTCCCTGTCTCAACAACATAAAGAACACCCAGCGTATTAATTCCTGCCAGCTTAATCCCACCCTGTGTCTTATTATAGAGCACGGAAGCCAGATTGCATGGGATTGCCGCAATATCAAAGTCTCCCTTTACCAGACCCGTACTGATCTCATCAGCAGCTCCAGCAATTGCGAATTGATAATTATTCGCCGTAATTTCTGCTGCCGCATCATCCATCATTTTTACCATACCGATAGCTGTAGGCCCCTTCAATGCAGCAATCTTCATATCAATTTTCTCTGTTGGCTCCGTACTCCCGCTCTCAGCGGAAGCCCCAGAAGCATCCTCTATGGTTGCAGCTTCGCTTGGAGCTGTCGTTGGTGCCACCGTTACGGTAGCTTCAGCTGAATTGGCTTTATCATTCTCTCCCTTGGAGCATGCCGTTAATACCGTCATGCATAATAACATCATTAGTAGTACACTTATTTTTCTCATCTCATTCTCCTCCTAAGATTTTGTAATTTCGCCTTACATTTCCCTACTTCTTTGAATATATTGTTTTCACATTAACTCCCTTGACCATGCCAAGCTTGCCTGCCAAAGTACTGATGACATCAGCTTCCGCATTTACCACAATGCTTATAATACTAATCCCCTTTTCGCGGTAAGGCAGTCCCATTCTGCCGATTACATACTGGTTGTATTCGTGCAGCAGGGAGTTAATCCGCTCAGCCGCTGACAAGTCTTCCACAATAATTCCAATCAATGCAACCCTGGTTTCCATTCCACATTCCCTTTCTAATGTTCCCTTTTTTATTATTGATCCAGTAGGCTCCCACAACATAAAAAAAAGCCCTATGCCGCATTGACATAGGGAATATGCTTCTAATTTCTATCCATCACCTTACCACCCGGGTTTCGCTGCGGTCAGGACGATTTCTTGTCATATTAACGCCTATGCCTTTCTATCAGGAGCTCCTTCTAAATCGGCTATTACAAGCTTAGCACTTTGTTAATTCATTGTCAATAAGTTCCTTTTCCTTTCAAATCAATGAACCGGAACGACTTTTCCCATGATAGGGCTACAGAACCTTCATGTTATAACCAATGTAAATACCATTAGAAATAGAAAGAAAAATAATATGTTTCGACAAAAAACCAAAAAATACCCCGAAATTGAGTATGCAGAAAGAAATATATTTGTTATATTACTCTTATATAGTAGGTTGATTTCGTGTTTTTGTTTAGGAAAATTCTGGTTCAGGGACAATGGACAACAGGCATAACAAGTTGAAGCAGATAGGATGCGGAAGATTAGAAACATGTGATTGTGAGGTATGGGATATGAAGTTTACAGATGAATTCTGCCGGTCTGTCATTGTAAATATGATGAATGGATTTGCCTTTCACCGCATTATCATTGATGATAGCGGTAAGCCAATAGACTACGAATACATAGAAATCAATAGGGCTTTTGAAAATTATACAGGTTTCACAAGAGAACAGGTAATTGGGCGGACCATTCGTGAAATCAGTCCTGATATTGATAAGGACACAGTGGATTGGATTACATTTTACGGGGATGTGGCGCTTAATGGAAATAGCGCATCGATAGAACAGTATTCCGTAACCTTTGACCGCTGGTACACCATTCAAGTGTACTCTCCTGAAAAAGGTTATTTTGTAACGATTTTTAATGACATTACGGTACAGAAAAAAGATAAAGAAAAACTTCAGATACAAAATGAGCGCTTAAATCAGTTATACGAAGAGCAGACAGCACTGTTTGAAGAGCTTACAGCTTCGGAGGAGGAGCTCCGCCAACAGAATGACGAATTGGTCAAATTCAATCAAATGGTTATAGAGAATGAAGTAAGGCTAAATAGTGCACAGAAGATTGCCAAGGTCGGAAACTGGGAGCTGGATTTGAGTTCAGGATATGTCTGGGGGTCTGAGGAGGCATTCCGGATTTATGGACTGGAGAGGGCAACACCGTATCTGTCGTTTCCGACGGTGCAGAAGATGGTATATGTTGATGACCGGGAGAAAATGGATTTGGTTTTAAAAAACCTTATTGAAAAAAACCTTCCCTATAATGTAGAATATAGACTTCTTAGCAAGGATGGACAGAAGAAATTCATGCATGCAGTTGCTGAGCTGGAGCTGGATCAAGCGGGAAAACCTTGCAGAGTGCTGGGGGTGATTCAGGATGTCACTACAAGAGTTCTTTATGAGAATGAGCTTCGGCAGAAAAACGAGGAGCTCTCAGCATTGTATGAAAAATTAACCGCCTCAGAGGAGGAGTTGAAATGCAACTATCAACAGCTGATGAGCGGTATGGAAGAAAACAGGAAGCAGCAAGAGAAGCTGGAATACCTGGCATATCATGATGCGCTGACAGATCTACCTAACCGGCTGCTTTTTATGAAGCGTATGAATGCAGCAATAGAGCTTTCGGAAAGCAGCAGCCAGCAATTAGCAGTCGTATTTATGGATTTGGATAATTTCAAGGATGTAAACGATACGTTAGGACACAATATTGGAGACAAGCTGCTGAAGGCTATTGCGCAGAGATTGTCGCAGAAAGTGTGCAGCTACGAAACTCTTGCACGTTTAGGAGGAGATGAATTTGCCATTCTCATTCAAAACGTACCAAACCGAAAAGAAGTATATGAATATTGTGAAAGGCTTAAGGCAGATTTAGCGGAGTCCTACGAATTTGATACACACAGCTTTTATGTGAGTTCCAGCATTGGGATTGCACTGTTTCCTGAAGATGGGAGGAACGCAGAGGAGTTGATAAAAAATGCGGATACTGCCATGTATCGTGCTAAAGGAATGGGTAAGAACAATGCTCAATTTTTCCGGGAGGAAATGAAGCTCGATATGCTCCGTAGGGTGGTGCTTGAAAATGGCCTCCGCAAGGCTTTGGAAATGGGGGACTTCAAGCTGTATTATCAGCCACAGATCGAGCTTTGTACAGGTAACATACGCTCTTTTGAGGCACTGCTCCGCTGGAAAGACAGTAATCTTGGTATTGTTTCTACGTCAGAATTTATTCCTGTTGCCGAGGGTACAGGGTTCATCGGTCCTTTAGGGGAATGGATACTTAGGGAAGCCTGTAGGCAGGGAGCTGAATGGATTAGTACCTGTTGCCCGGAACTACTGGTTTCTGTAAATATTTCTGCAGTCCAGTTAAAACATGCCAGCTTTGCGCGCCATGTAAAGGATATATTAAATTCTACGGGCT
>JARKQP010000524.1 GCA_029974875.1 Mobilitalea sp. | reverse complement strand
GCCGGAAATCCGCCGGACTATTATGAAGCTGTCAGATTGGACCAATATGCAAGAGAAGGTGCTTTGCTGGAGTTAAATGACGTGTTTGAGGGCAAGATGCTGGACAGTGACCAGGCTATAAAAGATATTTTACCAACTGGTGTATACGAAGAAATGCAGCCGCTAAGAGACGGCAAGGTATATTTTGGCGTATCCGGTATGGGTGTATCCCCTGTGTGGTATAATCTGAAATATTTCACTGATAAGGGATTAAAAGCTCCGGAAACCTGGGATGAGTTCTTTGCTCTCGGTGAAGCAGCTAAAGCTGACGGAAAAGCTCTTTATGCTTACCAGGGAATGTGGCCGGGTTATAACAATGCTATCTTATGGGCTGCTATAGCAAATGCGGCAGGCGTTGATGCGTTAAAGAAGATTGCCAACTATGAAGAAGGCGCATGGACAGATCCCAATGTTAAGAAAGCTATGCAAATATTCAGGGATATAGCAGATAAAGGGTATCTCATGAAGGGTACTACAGCACTAAGCCATACACAGGCGCAGACAGACTTCCTGCAAGGAAAGGCATTCTTTATACCTAATGGTACATGGTTTGCAAGTGAAATGAAGGATGCTATTCCTACCGACGGCAGCTTTACATTTGGATCCATGGCTCCTCCTGTATTTAAAAAAGGCGATCAGAGATTTGTTGTAGGTGGTGCAGGCGGATGCCTTACAATTCCTAAACAGGGAAAGAACCCGGAACTTGCAAAGGAATTCTTGAGATACCAGTATACAGACAAAGCAGCTAAGTACAAAGCACAGATTGAAGGATCAGTTGCTCCTAGAAAAGGTGCGGTTGAATTGGCAAAACCATATATCGATCCATCAATTTATCAGGCATTCAAGATAGTTGATGACGGCGCACAGATGGTAAATGTAGATGCTATGTTTGCTCCTCTTGCTCCTGGTGAAACAATCAATTACTTGGATGAAATACAAAATCCTATGACAGCAGTATTCAATAAACAGATGACAGTTGACGAATGGGCCGCAAGTATAGAAAAAGCTACTGCAAAAATCAGAGCAAATCTGGAAAAAGCAAAGAAGTAGAATAATTATAAAAAGCATTGAGGCAATCCTTTCGGGCAATCAGGCTTTGGTTGCCCGGAAGGATTTCAATGCAGGGCAGCAGCAATATCGGAGGTGTTATAGTGAAGGGGAAAAGAACAGGTTTTTTTATAGCAGTATGTACACTACCGGCTTTAATATTATATTTGGCATTCTTTGTATATCCCATTTTACAAGCATTTACTATGGCGTTCTATAGATGGAGCGGATTGGTAAGGGGTACTGAAGTGTTCGTAGGATTGGGGAATTTCAAGGATTTACTCACAGATGAACTGTTTATTAAAAGTGCGGTTAACAACTTGAAATTTGCGCTTATGGTTCCTGGCAGCATTTTTGTAATATCCATGCTGTTTGCGGTCTTGCTGACAAGGGCCAAACTTAGGGAAAAGAATCTATACCGGATAGTATTTTTCTTTCCAAACATATTGTCAATATCTGTAATATCCATACTGTGGATGAAGATGTACGAGCCGGCGACGGGAATACTCAATGCTTTTATACGGCTTATAGGATTTAAGGATTTCTCACATCCTTGGCTTGGTGACACGAGGACTGCATTGCCTTCCATTGCGGCAGCAATGATATGGGCTGCCATAGGATTCTATTTTATTCTGTTTATGGCAGGAATAGAAAGTATTCCTGTGCAGTTGTACGAAGCTGCAGTTATCGACGGAGCAGGAGAGGTGGCCCAGTTTTTCAAAATAACCCTTCCCCTATTGTGGGAGGTAGTTCGTGTGTCGGTTGTATTCCTGATAGGAAGTGTGTTCGGGTCCTTTGTCTATGTACAGGTTATGACGGGCAATACGGGAGGACCGATGGGCTCTACGGAAGTAATACCATCTTATATGTACAAACAGGCTTTTACTCAAGGGAATCTGGGATATGCAACTGCTATAGGAATGTTTATGTTTGTAATAGGGATTACTATGGCATTAGTATCTGATAAAATTACTAAAAGAGAGGCTGT
>JARKQP010000521.1 GCA_029974875.1 Mobilitalea sp. | reverse complement strand
TAACGTTGTTTTAGTAGGGAATAAAGCGGCAATCGAAAATGGTGCCGAAGGCAAGGAAGGCGAGCCTTCCTTTGATATTTCCAAGGCTACAATCATTGACCCGGACAACACAGAAAAGCTTCAGGAATATATTGATATCCTCGTTGAAGTCAGAAAAAGCAAAGGTATGACACCGGAGCAGGCAAAGGAGCTGTTGAAAAAGGATTATCTGTACTTTGCAGTAACTATGGTAAAGGCAGGAGATGCTGACGGTATGGTATCAGGTGCAGTACATTCAACCGCAGATACACTTCGTCCATCCTTACAGATATTAAAAACCGCACCGGGAACCAAGCTTGTATCAGCATTTTTCGTTGTGGTAGTTCCAAACTGTGAATTCGGTGAGGAAGGAACCTTCATCTTCTCTGATGCAGGCCTTAACCAGAACCCGAATGCTGAGGAGCTTGCTGCAATTGCAGGCAGCAGCGCGAAGAGCTTTGGATCCTTAGTTGGTAAAGAGCCTGTTGTGGCAATGTTATCCCATTCTACCAAGGGCAGCGCAAAGCATCCTGATGTAGATAAGGTAGTTACCGCAACGAAAATTGCAAAGGAATTATATCCGGAATATAAAATTGACGGAGAGTTCCAGTTAGACGCTGCAATTGTACCCAGCGTAGGTGCTTCTAAGGCACCGGGCAGCGATATTGCAGGCAAGGCAAATGTACTTATTTTCCCGGATCTGGATGCAGGTAATATTGGTTATAAGTTAGTTCAAAGACTTGCGAAGGCAGAGGCCTATGGTCCGATAACCCAGGGTATTGCAAAACCTGTAAATGACCTGTCAAGAGGCTGCTCCGCAGATGATATTGTGGGCGTTATTGCAATTACAGCAGTTCAGGCGGCAGAAGCATAGGATGCGCAAAGAAGCGGAGTGGTAAAATGCTTCGCTTTTCGTAGTATTTTATATTAAATTCTGGATATTGAAGCGAAACATGTTTATAGTAAGGGATTTTTATGGTAAGATATATTTATAGTTAGGCATATTTATAGTAAACTATATTTGAAGTAAAACATATAAAACATATTTATAATAAAAAAGTGAGGTATGTGTAAATGAAAGTATTAGTTATTAATTGTGGCAGTTCTTCCTTAAAGTATCAGCTGATCGATTCTGATACGGAACGAGTATTGGCGGTCGGTATTTGTGAGCGTATTGGACAAGAGTTGAGCCAGCTGAAACACACACCGGAGGGTCAGGACAAGATAGTAATTGAAACGAATGACATGAAAAATCATGAGGTTGCAGTCCAGATGGTGCTCCATGCCTTAACGGATGAGAAGCATGGCGTAATCAAATCCCTGGATGAGATCAGCGCAATCGGGCACAGGGTAGTACATGGCGGTGAGAAGTTTGCTAGCTCAACTATAATCAATGAAGCAGTAGTTGAAGCCCTGGAAGAATGCAGTGAATTGGCGCCTCTTCATAATCCGGCAAACTTAATTGGTATCCATGCATGTGAGAAGTTAATGCCTGGCAAACCCCAGGTTGGTGTGTTTGATACTGCGTTCCATCAGACAATGCCTCCGAAAGCCTATTTATATGGTATCCCTCACGAATATTACAAAAAATATAAGATCCGTAAATACGGCTTCCATGGTACAAGCCATAGCTTTGTATCCAAGAAAACTGCTGAATTCTGCGGCTTAGATATTAACAATTCCAAAATCATTGTTTGCCACCTTGGAAATGGCTCCAGTATCTCCGCAGTATTAAACGGCAAATCCATCGATACCAGCATGGGCTTCACTCCTCTTGCAGGCCTTGTTATGGGTACCAGATGCGGTGATATTGATCCTTCCATCATTGAGTTCATCGCTAAGAAGGAAGGAAAATCCCTTGACCAGGTTATGAGCCTTCTGAATAAGGAATCCGGTCTCCAGGGGATGTCCGAAGTATCCAGTGATTTCCGTGATTTGAATGATGCAGTTGATGCCGGTAATGAATTAGCTACCATCGCATTTGAAGTATTCTGCTATAATGTAGCAAAATACATCGGAGGCTATGTAGCAGCAATGAACGGTGTGGATGCAATCGCATTTACCGCAGGTGTTGGTGAGAATGACTGGAGAGTAAGGGAGTGGGTATGCGAATATCTGGGATACCTGGGTGTGAAGATTGATCTGGAATTAAATGACACCAAGAGTAAGCTCCTTATGCTGACTACTCCTGACTCAAGGACGAAGGTTTGTATCGTTCCTACTAATGAAGAGCTGGCAATTGCAAGGGAAACTGTAGAATTGCTTAAATAAGTAAGCATAGGTAAGGTTAAGCAAGAAATAACATTTTTTGATTGACAAATAGTATTTCACTGGGTATAATACAAGAAGCGCAAAAAAAGAGTTTGTATTTTGAATTCTTGTAAAGCAATGAATATTCGGAGAGATTACAATGCTGATATCTTTGTCAGAAATAATGACTACGAAGGATAAGGTAGCAAAGGTCGATGCCCCCATTGAGTTGGAGAGTATTGAATACCAGGGTGCTTCTTATGGATTCGCTCATAAGGAACCGGTGGAGCTCACCATAACAAATCTTGGTGACAAGGTTGTATTGATTGAGGGTGGAACGAATATTTCTTTGACCCTGTACTGTGGAAGATGCCTGAAGGAAATAGTACATCCTATGGAGATCAGATTTCAGAAAGAGGTTGATTTCAAGCTTTCTGAGGAGGAGCGTACAGAAGGTCTGGACGAAACAAATTATATTATTGGATACAATCTGGATGTAGACACATTGATTTATGAAGAAATCTTAATTGATTTCCCTATAAGGCTTTTATGCAGGGAGGACTGTAAAGGACTTTGCGAAAAGTGTGGGATAAATCTAAATGAGAATACCTGTGACTGCGATACGCATCATTATGATCCCAGAATGTCAGTAATCCGAGATATTTTTAACAATTTTAAGGAGGTGTGACAGATGTCTATTTGTCCGAAGGGTAAACATTCTAAAGCAAGAAGAGATAGCCGTAGAGCTAACTGGAAAATGACTGCTCCTAACTTAGTAAAATGCAGTAAGTGCGGAGAGCTCATGGTTCCTCATAGAGTGTGTAAGGCTTGCGGGTCGTACAACAAAAAGGAAATAATCACAGCTGAATAATCGGATAAAACCTGTAAGCCGCAGTAATGGATGGTTTACAGGTTTTTTTTGTCATTCACCTACTGGATGTTGTCAGGTATCAGCTTCACAAGATCGTACTGTGAATTTAAGATTGTCCACAGCGGCTGATAGTAAATCATGATATTCCAGATGCCGGAGCCCTGCAGACCGTATTTTTCAATAAGTCCATTTAAGGCATTGATGCTTCTGGGGTCAATAAACCATACGATATGTTCAATGGGCTTAGCTGAAAAGGAGAATTGATAGGTGAAAAATGGGGTCTGGGATACCGGGTCGAATTCTATATAAGCGTCAGCATCATAAGCAATTTTAATGGCTGTATTGATGGTGACAGAGTTGACGCTGGAACGGTTTGGGACAAAGGGAAGCTCCCAATCATAGCCGATGAGCGGCTCACCGACGGAGACTAATTCCGGCGGAATCATCGTAACAATATGCTCCAGAAAGGCATTAATTAATGCCGCTGAGTTTACAGGGGAGGGGGGATCCGTTTTCTTGCCCCAGGCATACTGAAAGAAAGTAAAGCCATTAATCTTTGGGCTGATTCTTGAATAGTCAATCTGTTCGAACTTGATTTCACCGTCCTCATATCTGAGGTTGGGGTTGATCGTGTAAAAAATCAGATATCCTTCCTGGGATAGCGTGTCAGAAATAAAGGTTAACAGGTTAAAATAAAGCTCCTGGTTTACCTCATTCATGGTACTGACCATGATATTTACACCATGATAATTTGTAGAGTGGAGGATTTCAAGGATATTTGAGATAAGACGGCTTTGGAATTCCCCATTGATCAATAATTTATATACGATTTCTGTATCTGATTCTCCCTGGGGGGACATGGCGGATATCATCAGGAGCGGTATGGTGCCAAAGGTTATTGCCGTTTCTATCATCTGGGTGTCATCATTGTATTTGATTATCTCACCGGCATCCATGATCCTGTAATTGAAAATGGACAGATAGGTTAGATAGGGCAGCACCTTCGTGAGTGAGCCCTGGTTGATAAAGGGATAAGCATAGCCGTTTGTTACAAGCTTGCCCCGGGTGTCATAACTGATAACCAGGGTTTCGCCGGGATAAATATATTCTCTATCGGAAAGAAAGGAATTGTTTCTCAATAATTGAAGCAATGTGGTATTGTAAGCCTCTGCAATCGACTGCAGGGTGTCACCTTCCCTGACAATATGTGTATTAGTAGGATAGACGATGACAATAGCCTGGCCATTGGCTAAATGGATGGTGTTCCCAAAACCATTATCCTGTATTAATTGGTAGATGGGAACACTGAATTTATTTGCAATGGAGATTATTGTATCACCTGGTTGTACTACATAAATGTCCATGTTAATACTCATGCTGTTTAATTAATTATATTATATGTTACATAATAAAGTATTAGCATTCAAATTATCCCATGGGAATTAACTTATCCGAGCCTGCTTTGGGTATGGTGAGCCCCGCTTTGGGGTATTTTAGGCCGCGGTTTCAGGGGAATGGATCAGTGTACCGGCACGCCCATAATAAGCAACGGCATGGTCAGCCTAAAGATGAACGTATCAGTACACTAGCTGGAGAGAAGGTTTTGCAGCATATGTACCACGTACCGTTCAAGATTTTCTTCCTGGAGGAGAAAATCAGTATGTACTTCCAGAAATGATAATTTATCAGTGTAATTCATCTTGAAGCAGGGTGTGATCAGAGGCTCATGCTGGGGAGCAAAGATGCCTTGTTTTCTGGTATAGCAATTAGAAGGAGACGCCTTTTTGCGGTAATTCTTGTCAACATAGCTGGCTACACTTTTATGGATTGCATAATCTTCTGCAGGAAGATAATAATAATCCTTATAATTGCTGTAAAAATACTTTAATTCGCCCTCATAAACAGATATGCTTAAATTAGCGGTTTTTCCGAAAGCATCCAAATGCGCAAAGCCATTGCTATAATTGACGCGGACAGGCAGGTCGGCGGTGATTTCAAAGCGGATGACAAATTCCTTGTCTATGGTGTAGGCTTCCTGGATGCGGATCGGCTTTTCGAATAAATCCGCATAATATAGGATGGGGGACAGGCGGACCAGACCCTGGATGTCCTCCGAATTATGCAACAGCAGCAGGTGCAATAGCTGTTCGGCCTCGGAGGAGGCTGGCAGGGAAAGTCCGGGGTTTCGCTTTTTCCACAGCTCCTCATAATGATTCTTGCCAAGATAGCTTTGATATATCTGGATTAAATCGCCTCCATCCAACATATCCTGGCGGCGGATACCCAGAAAATTCTCAATGGTTTTCAGCTTGAAGTTTTTTAATTGGAACAGCTTTTTATAGGGCGTCAACCTTTTATAAATATCCAGGCTTGTTACCTGGTCAAAAGAGTAATCTAATCCCAGTAATTTCAATTTTCGCTGCAGGTAAGGGATATCAAAGCCAGTGCCATTATAATGGATCAGGACCTCATAGGACTTCAGGAATTCAAAGAAAGCAGTCAATAATTCACCTTCCTCCCTAATGTCTTCTGAAAACCACTGGAGGACATGGAAGAAGGAATCCCTATAATAGGCGCAGCCGATTAAGTAAAGATAGGTGGATTCGGCGGAGAAGCCGGTGGTTTCAATGTCAAAATATAAAATTTTGTGGGGGTCATAGTCCCTTTCAAAGGGATAAACTGGCCCCTGCTGTAATGTGAATTGTCTTATTATCACGCTTATGACCCCTCCTTTGCTCTGATTCATTTTATCATAGAATAAAAATTATGCTTTGTCTAATGAAATTTTAATGAAGTTAATGAAAAAACTTACTGAATTTTCTAAAATGATGTGATATCATACGATATATGTGGGGAGGGTACGGCTGACCATACCTGTGAAGGTTTTACCAACCCCAGAAAGCATGCAGGAAGGCACCGGTAACTATTAATACATCTGAACAATATCTGGAGGAGCTATAGCATTATGTGGAGTATTAAACTATTAGGTGATGAATTCTACTATCTGTTTTACATATTCTTTTTGTATAGCGTTTTCGGTTGGGTTTATGAAAGTACCCTGGTTTCAATTCAAAAGAGAACCCTGGTGAACCGAGGCTTTTTAATAGGTCCCGTCATTCCGATCTATGGATGCGGTGCATTGGCGGTATATGTTGTGCTTTGGGAGGAAAGAAGTAATTTATGGATCGTGTTTTTTGCCGGAATGCTGCTGGCGACTGCCCTGGAATTTCTTACCTCACTGGCCATGGAGCTGATTTTCCATACCAGATGGTGGGATTATAGTACACACCCCTTTAATATCAATGGCAGGATCAGCCTGCTTGTATCCCTGTTCTGGGGTGTGCTTTCTGTTTTGATGATACGTATTTTCCAGCCGGGGATCAATGCCATTATTGGCTTCATACCAAGAAGGACAGGGGAAATCCTTGGCTATATCCTGATTCCCTTACTCCTGGCAGATTTTACGACAACAGTAATATCAACCGTAAAATTTGAACAGATCCTTACTAAGCTTAACGGCCTGCGGGGCGATATGCTGGAGTACTTTGGAACTAAGAAGGTATTTGCTACAGGAGAGGGCTGGAAGGCCAGATTTGATGATTTACGGCTGCTGGGTCTGTTTACGGAGGCCAGAAGCTCTATTGATGAATGGGTAAGCAACCAGAAAAGCATTGTAACAAACGGCAGAACTGAGCTGAAGGAGCTAAAGCCGGAAATAGAAGCGAAATTAAAGGAATTCTTCGGACGCTATCAAAATATCAAGGCCCTGAAGAACCACATCCGTTTATTAAAGGCCTTTCCATCCATGAAGGTGGGCAAGCTTAGGGAAAATGCATTGCACGATTTACGTGAAAAAATAAATAAGAAAACTGTCCGCGAGATAGGAAAGGAGTTCAAGGAAGAGGTAAAGGGAACCATTAAGGGTAATTTAAGCGGGGTTCTTAAGGCGGTGCTGGTAGGAATCCTGGTGCTTGCCCAAATGGGGCTTATTATCTATCTGTCCTTCCTCCTCAGAGGCTATACGATCTACATTTATTCGGCGATCCAGGTACTGAGTATCATTGTTATTGTCGGGTTAATCAATGATAACCGCAATACCTCCTATAAGATCGGCTGGATTTGTATTATTACGGCCTTGCCAATCACAGGCCATATCATGTTCATGCTTTGGGGAAAAGGGAGAAGGAGCAGGATCGACCACGGAATACAGGTCAAGCTCCAGCGGGGTGCCGGGTTCCTGGAATATAAACCGGAGGTAACCAGACAATTTGCAGAGAGGTATCCTACCAAGAGCCGGATGACGAAATATCTGGAATACAATTCCTTCCCATTATTTAAGAACAATAAGGTGGATTACTATCCCATGGGTGAGGACGTCTTTGAGGGGATCTTCCAGGAGATTGGACAGGCTGAGAAGTTTATCCTCCTTAATTTCTTTATTGTTGCGGAAGGGGCTTTGTGGGACAGGATGCACAGGCTGCTTAAGGGGAAATTAGAGGAGGGCGTCCGGGTCATGTTCCTCTACGATGATTTTGGCGGAATGCTGCGTACGCCCAGCAGCTTTAGGAGAAGCCTTGAGAATGAAGGGATGGAGGTCCGTGTATTTAATCCGATCCACCGGTATACGGATAAGCTCTACTTAAATTTCCGGTCCCATCAAAAGATTATTGTTGTGGATGGAAATGTTGGGTTTACGGGAGGCATGAATCTGGCTGATGAGTATGTGAACCTGGTCCAGCGGTTCGGGGTCTGGAAGGATAATGCCATCCGCGTGGAAGGGGATGCGGTATGGGGCCTGACGGTGACCTTTTTACAGATGTGGGAGGTCTCAGGCTCAGGAACTCCCATGGACTATAATCCTTTCCGCCCCACCAGACAGTTTGAGGAAAATGAGGTATATTGCCAGGTGATTTCCGACGGACCCGCCAATAATCCGAGAAATCCAGTGGAAAACATCTATAAACAGATGATATATTATGCCAAGAAGGTATTGTACATTACAACACCTTACCTTATAATTGAAGAAGACATGCGGGATGCGTTGATAACGGCGGCTGTCAGTGGAATTGATGTCCGGATTATCACGCCCTTTATCCCGGATAAAAAGAATGTTAAGATTCTTACGAATTATAATTACGGAAAACTGCTGGAGGCCGGGGTAAAGATTTATGAATATTCGCCCGGGTTTATCCATGCAAAGACGATTATCACAGAGGACAGCGGTATTGTAGGAACCATCAATATGGATTACCGCAGCTTCTATCTGCACTATGAATGCGGCGTATGGATCTGCGACAGGGATACGATCCAGACCATCCGTGAGGATCTGGACCGGACAATGGAGCAATGCCATGAGGTGACCTATGAGGAATGGAAGAACAGACCCTTCCATATCAAAGCATACCAACGGATTTTGAATGTCTTTTCAACCTTGATGTAAATTCTGCGTTCTTCCCTGATTGTTTGTGCCGCTAAAGCGGCATGCCGGGAAGTATGGAAAAGGAGGTAAATCCTCCTTTGGAAAGGAGGATTGGCTATGCATACCAATGTGTGCCGGCATTGCCAGAAGGTATTCCGCTCCAGGTTTAAAACCTATACCTGTGAGGAGTGCAAGCAAATTGATGCTGACCAGTTTGACGATATCGAAGCATACCTGAAGGAGTATCCGAACAGCAATGCATTGCAGATTTCGGAAGCCTTAGGGATTACGGCCTTTGAGGTGTTGAATTACCTGAAGGAGGGGCGGCTGAATATTTCAAGGGGGAGCTTTGAGAGGCTGCCCGACTAACACAAAAGCTTAATATGAATATAGAGGTGCACAATGATTAGTTATCTGAAAGGTGAATTAGCGGAAGTTAAGGAAAGTTATGTGGTTGTAGAGGTGGGGAGTATTGGGTATGAGGTTTATCTGCCGGCCTCCTCTATTATGAAATTGCCTTCCAGGGGCAGCAGTATCAAGGTGTATACCTACCTCCATGTAAGGGAGGATGCCATTGGACTCTTCGGCTTTTTGACCAAGGACGATCTTGAGATGTTTAAGCTGCTGATTACGGTAAATGGTATTGGCCCTAAGGGGGCTTTGGGTATCCTGTCTGCGATTTCAGCGGATGATATCCGGTTTGCAGTCCTTGCGGAGGATGTGAAGCTAATAGCAAAGGCTCCGGGAATCGGGAATAAAACGGCGGGGAAGCTGATCCTTGAATTGAAGGATAAGTTTAAGCTGGAGACAGCCTTTGAACAGCGCTTGATTAATCAGGAAGAGCAGCTGTCAGGCTCGGGAGTTTTCGGAAAACGGGAAGAGGCTGTCCAAGCCCTTACGGTTCTTGGATATTCCGCTTCTGAAGCACTTAAGATTGTGAATCAGGTGGAAATAAGGGAAGATATGACCTCTGAGGAGATCTTGAAAATGTGCCTGAAGAGGGTGTAATACGGGTATAACGTTTTTTAACAGCCATACATATTTAGGGGACGTGATACTGGGGTAAGAAAAATACAATGGAGAGATACTATGGCAAAGCGTATTATCACTACCGATTTTACAGAAGAGGATAAAAAAATTGAGGGTTCATTAAGACCCCAATTATTATCTAATTATATCGGTCAGGAAAAAGTAAAGGAAAATCTAAAGGTTTATATAGAGGCAGCGAAGCAGAGAAAAGAGTCCCTGGACCATGTATTATTTTTTGGCCCCCCGGGGCTGGGGAAGACGACTTTGGCAGGAATTATTGCGAATGAAATGGGTGTAAGCAATAAAATTACCTCGGGTCCGGCCATTGAAAAGCCCGGAGAGATGGCGGCTATCCTGAATAACCTCCAGGAAGGGGATGTGCTGTTTGTCGACGAGATCCACCGTTTGAACCGCCAGGTAGAGGAATTGCTATACCCGGCCATGGAGGACTATGTGATAGACATTATCATCGGGAAGGGTTCTACCGCCAAATCCATCCGTATCGACCTGCCGAAGTTTACCTTAGTCGGTGCAACGACGAGGGCGGGTATGCTGACGCCGCCCCTTAGGGATCGTTTTGGCGTGGTAAACAGACTGGAATTTTATACGGTAGAAGAGCTTAAGGAAATCATCCTCCGGTCAGCAGAGGTTCTGCAGGTAGAAATTGATGGGGAGGGCGCCACAGAGCTGGCCCGAAGGTCGAGAGGAACGCCGCGTCTTGCAAACCGGCTGCTAAAGCGGGTACGTGATTTTGCCCAGGTAAAATATGACGGCAGGATTACGAAGGAGGTTGCAGGCTTTGCCCTTGATTTATTGGAGGTGGATAAGCTGGGACTGGATAATATCGACCGCGCCATCCTGGTCACTATGATAGAGAAGTTTAGCGGGGGTCCTGTAGGAGTGGATGCAATTGCCACAACCATCGGTGAGGATCCGGGAACCGTGGAAGAGGTGTATGAACCATACCTTGTACAAAATGGCCTGATCCTGCGGACACCAAGGGGAAGGGTTGCATCGGA
This sequence comes from Mobilitalea sp., assembly GCA_029974875.1. The sequence goes on along the minus strand of JARKQP010000521.1, from coordinate 2,966 downwards.
TCTGGCTTACCGGCATATCGGCTTGTGATATAAGGTAATCAGGAGCTGTCTTACCGGCAGGCTTGTGATGCAAGATGATCCGAAGCTGTCTTACCGGCAAGTCTATAATACAGGTGGTTCGAGGCTGTCTTACAGGCCTATGATACAGATGGTCCGAAGCAGTCTTATAGCTTCTGGTAAAAGGCGTCGCATTATGTCCTGCATATATTTACAATCACAGCTTGCCAGAAAAAATAACATCAGTTATAATTGTCTTGTCAGAGCATGGATTTGGGGTAGGGATACATGTCTTTTATGAGGCTATATTCCTGCTATTCCATAGATCATTAGGGGGCAAATCCTCCTAAGTACTGGGAGGATTGTCTATGAACAAGTATCACGATATTGAAGTTATCATAAATAACAAGAGATATACCTTAAGCGGATACGAAAGTGAGGAGTATTTGCATAAAATTGCTTCCTACATTAATGGAAAGCATACGGAGTTCCGCAACAAGGACGCTTATAAATTCCTGGACTCTGACTTGAAAAATATCTTGATGCAGATTAATATTGCAGACGATCATTATAAAACGAAGGACAGATTACAAGAGCTTGAGAAGGAAAATGAGCAGAGGAGCAATGAGATTTTTGATTTGAAGCATGAACTGGTAGCTGCGCAGGAAAAGCTTGATTCTACCCAGAAGGAAGTGGAGGAGCTGAAAAAGGAGCTTTATGAAACGCAGAGGAAGATGGTCAGATTAGAAACCGAACGAAACGATATTCGACGATAAGGAATAGTTAAAATATTAGTTCCGATTCTTTTCCGAGGAAAGTGTGAGAAGAAATTCTAAGTCCACAAAATACGTGGACTAAGAACTTCTAGGTCTCACACTGGAAGAACGCAAAAACCGCGTTCTTCACTGATATTTGAACGTATGTGAAGTTCCTCGGAAAAGATTATCGGAAGTTATATTTTAGCTATTCCTAAATGTATATCAGGCAGGCTGTCCATACAAGTGAATCAGGACACTAATTCACTTGTCATGAATAAGTGGTACGGCAGGGTGTGTCAGCCCTGTGGGTATCCTTAGTCAGGGCAGCTTTTTTATTTCCGCATTGCCTGGCTAACGGGGAAATTCTTCGATTATGAGGAGCTTTTCGATTATGGGATAATTCCCTGATTATGAGGAGAGTTCCCGTTATGGAATGATTTCTCGATTATAAGGCAAGTTTCCCGATTATAAGGCAATTCCCCGATTATGAGATAATTTTTTAACTACGATATATTTTTTTGTAAGCAGGTAGGAAAAGCGGAACAGAAATGAGGAAAAGATGAAAAGACAGATAGAAATTTTGGCTCCGGCCGGCTCCTATGAAGGAATGAGGGCGGCCATGAATGCCGGCTGTGATGCGGTATATATTGGCGGCGGCAGCTTTGGTGCCAGAGCGTATGCCAACAATCTGGATGAGGCAACCTTGTTAGGTGCAATCGATGAAGCGCATATCAGGGGTAAGAGGCTGTATCTTACGGTAAATACCCTGTTAAAGGAAAAGGAGCATGCAAAGCAGCTCTATCACTATCTGGAAAAATACTATTTACAAGGGTTGGATGCAGTCATTGTCCAGGATGTGGGGGTATTGCATTTTATTCATGAGCAGTTTCCCGGGCTTCCGATCCACGCAAGTACACAGATGACCCTGACCATGGCGGAAGGGGCAAATCTCCTGAAGGACTACGGGGTTACCAGGATAGTCACCTCAAGGGAATTGAATTTAGGGGAGATCAGAAGCATCCGTGAAAACACCGGCTTCGAGATAGAGACCTTTGTTCATGGAGCCCTGTGCTATTGTTATTCCGGGCAATGCCTGATGAGCAGCATGATTGGAGGGCGCAGCGGGAACCGTGGACGCTGTGCCCAGCCCTGCCGTATGCCGTACCAGCTTTGGGACGACTATGGCAGATTGTCCGGGGAGCAGCAGAAATATCTGTTCAGCCCGAAGGATATCAATACTCTGGCAATTATTCCGGAGCTGGTGGAGGCGGGCATTGATTCCTTTAAGATTGAGGGAAGGATGAAGCGCCCGGAATATTCGGCGGCAACGGCAAAGCTTTACCGGAAATATGTTGACTTTTATTTGGATCAGGGAAAAGCGGCTTATGATAAGCTGGTATCAGGCGGGGAGTTCCGTGAGGACATGCTCCTGCTCCAGGATATCTATAACAGGGGTGGTTTTTCGGAAGGATATGCCAAAATGTACCACGGGAAATCCATGATGTCCCTGCAGCGTCCAAACCATAGCGGGGTATTCGTGGGTGAAGTGAAGGAGATACAGGGCAGTCAGGTAGGGATTATATTGAAGGAGAAGTTGAATGCCCAGGATATTCTGGAAATCCGTAATGACCATGAGGCTGCTTATGAATTCACGGTTAAGGAGCCCCATGAGGTAGGGGAAGTCCTGAGAACCAATGTGGGGAAGAGGCCAAATCCGGCTGCAGAGGAGAAGAAAGCACCAAAGCATGGACAGCTGAAGGCCGCCCCGATCCAAATTAAAAAAGGAGCACAGGTCTACCGTACCAAAAATAATGCTTTACTGGAGGAGCTTTCCAGAAAGTATATTGAAAAGGATGTCCAGAGAGGTATGACTGGCACTTTTGTGGCCCGCACATGTGAAAGACTATCCCTGACCCTACGATGCGGAGGGCTGGCCTCACAATGTGGAGGGTTATCGTCACAATACGGAAGGTTATCGTCACAATGCGGCGGGTTATCTTCACAATGTGGAGAGTTACCCTCAGGCCGCAAAGAGCTGGCTTCTCAGTGTGAAGGCGCCGAGGTTACGGTTTACCATAATGAGGTTCAGCCGGCAATTAAGCAGCCCATGACGAAAGAGAAGCTTACGGCAGCGATGGAAAGGACCGGGGAGACGCTCTTTTATTTTGAGGAGCTATCCATTGATTCGGATGAGGATATCTTTGTTCCGGT
>JARKQP010000505.1 GCA_029974875.1 Mobilitalea sp. | reverse complement strand
CTTCCTGACGGCAGGCCCGAAGGAAACGAGGGCTTGGACCATCAAGGTGGGTACGAAGGCTCCCCAGGCAGCCGGTAAAATCCATTCTGATTTTGAGAGGGGCTTTATCCGGGCAGAGATCGTAAATTACGATGCCCTGGTGGAATGCGGTAATTTTAACGCGGCAAAGGAAAAGGGGCTTGTACGCTCCGAAGGAAAGGAATACGTGGTGCAGGACGGGGATGTTGTATTATTCCGTTTTAACGTATAGGGCTTAGAAATTAAGAAAATTTGAAATACAGGGATCTTGTCCATGCCATTGTCTCAGGGTGCATTGTGTTATATGTGGGGCATGGACATGGACAGGGGTGCATCGGATGAAAGGCGGTGATGCTTTGCGGGCAATATTAAATTCAAATATTATTTTTCCTAATCTTGGGATAGAGTTTGAGAATGTTGGTTCCGGCTTTGACATCTTTGGGTACCATATTGCATATTACGGTGTCGTTATCGGACTTGGCATGCTGGTCGGCTGGCTGATTGCCGAGGGGGTAGCAAAGAGGACCGGACAGAGCACGGAGCTGTACCTGGATTTTGCGCTGATTGCAATCGTTGCAGCAATTATTGGTGCCAGGGGCTATTATGTGGCCTTTGCCTGGGAGGAATTTGTTGACCGCCCCTTGTCCATATTTAATCTGAGGACAGGAGGCCTGGCAATCTACGGAGGAATTATTGCAGCAGTCGCAGCAGCGCTGATTTATTCCAAGGTGAAAAGGTACTCCTTCTGGCTGCTTGCAGATACCGCTTGTGTTGGCTTGGTAGCAGGTCAGATGATTGGGCGCTGGGGTAATTTTTTCAACAGGGAAGCCTTCGGAAAATATACGGACGGACTTTTTGCCATGCAGGTGGGACGCAGTGCGGTATCAAATATATATCAGGATTCTGTGTCGGTGGCACGGCTGAAGGAGCTTTATGTCGGAAAGCCGGAGGCCTTGAACCGGATTCTGGAGATCCGGGATCATATCGCGAATGTCAATGGGGTGGAGTATATCCAGGTCCATCCGACCTTTCTGTATGAGTCCCTCTGGAATTTATGCCTGCTCATCCTGCTGTTGATATACACGAAGCATAAGAAGTTTGACGGGGAGGTCATGCTGTTCTACCTGATGGGCTACGGCCTGGGCAGGGTCTGGATGGAAGGCCTGCGCACGGACCAGCTGTTCCTATGGGGAACCCCTCTGGCGGTATCTCAGCTTTTGTCCGGGTTGATTATTGTTTTTGCGGCCGGGATATGGATTTATAAAAAGAAGACTGCAGTAATGAAATGAATTTCACGTTTATATTGCATTTGTGTAAATGTAAAAATAAGGAATAGGACTAATTGCTTATTCCTTATTTTTTTATTGCCGATGGGCATATGTAGATAATTTTTTGTTTGAAATACTATATCTTGTGCATAGAATTGCTTTTATGCGGAAAGCCTATATATATAAGGCTTTCCGCATTATTTTTTTGTGTTTTTCCCTTGATATATTCCCATTTTTACGATAAAATGAACCTATTAGTGGAGCGAAGTGGTGTAAAGTGGAGTAAAAGACCATAGAAGTGGAGCGAAAACGCTAAGCTTACCACAAACGCAAAGCAGGAAAGAAGTTCTAAGGCACCAAAAACCGGTGCAAGGCATAGAGAACCGATGCAAGGCACCAAAATTCAGTGCAGGGCATCGAAGAACAATGCCTAATAACTTCTATATTCGCACTAGAAGAAGGTGAAGCCGGATGTTCATGGGGGAATTTGACCATTCCATCGACTCAAAGGGAAGAATCATTATACCATCTAAATTTCGTGAAGGCCTTGGTGAGGAATTTGTTATCACTGCAGGCTTGGATGGTTGTCTCTTTGTGTACCCTAAAACAGAATGGCAGACCTTTTCAGAGGAGCTGGCAAAGCTGCCAGGAACCAAAGAAGCCCGCCAATTACAGCGTTACTTTTTAGCAAAGGCCGCTGCCTGCGAGGTGGACAAGCAGGGGAGGGCGCTTATACCAATGAAGCTACGTGAATGCGCAGGCCTTGATAAGGATATCGTATTTGTCGGTGTATTGAACAAGATAGAGATATGGAGTAAGGAACGCTGGGAAAACAATAACGATTATGAGGATGTGGACGCTATCGCAGAGCATATGTCACAATATGGGATTAGCTTTTAGCTACTGATACATAGGAAGCCGGGAAGAGGCTGGGCAGAATTTTTGTAAGTGGATCACTGGAGGTAAAAGCCTCCGATAAGATTGGGAGGAGAGTTCTCCTAATTAGGAAGCAGAGCCTCAAAAAGGATTGGGAGGAAAATCCTCCTGTAGGAGGATTTGGCAATGGCATTTAAGCATATATCAGTGTTATTGGAAGAAACGATAGAGAACCTGAATATTAAGCCGGAGGGAATTTACGTAGACGGAACCCTTGGCGGAGGCGGACATTCTTATGAGATTGCGAAGCGGTTAACAACCGGAAGATTAATAGGAATTGACCAGGATGAGGCTGCCATTGCTGCAGCCGGTGAACGGCTTGCAAAGTTTGGAGACCGGGTTACGGTTGTAAGAAGTAACTATTGTGATATGAAGCAGGTCTTAAAGGATTTATCCATAGGGAATGTGGACGGAATCCTGCTTGATCTTGGGGTTTCCTCTTATCAATTGGATACACCGGAGAGGGGATTTTCTTATAAGGAGGATGCACCTCTTGACATGAGGATGGATACAAGAGGGGAACTTACTGCAAAGGATATTATTAATAATTACAGTGAAATGGAGTTGTTCCGCATCATCCGGGATTATGGGGAAGACAATTTTGCTAAAAATATTGCCAAGCATATTGTCCGCAGAAGAGAGGAAAAGCCCATTGGGACAACCTTTGAATTGATTGAGGTAATCAAAGCGGCAATACCGATGAAAGTGAGGAAGAACTCGGGTCACCCGGCAAAACGGACGTTCCAGGCAATCAGGATTGAGTTAAACAGGGAGCTTGAGGTGCTGAGGGACACGCTCCAGGATATGATCGATTTACTGTCACCAGGAGGGAGGCTGTGCATCATCACCTTCCATTCACTGGAGGACAGGATCGTAAAAGCTTCTTTTAAACAGAATGAGAACCCATGTACATGTCCGCCGGATTTTCCGGTGTGTGTATGCGGTAAGACACCCAGGGGAAGGGTAATCTCCAGGAAGCCGATTCTTCCATCGGAGGAGGAGTTGGAGAATAATTCAAGATCAAAAAGCGCAAAATTAAGAGTGTTTGAAAAGAAAGACGACAATTAAGGATCAGGTAATTGCAAATAGGGCAAGAGCCTAATTCTTCGGAACAATAGGGAGGGAGATCTTGCATGGAGGCAAAGAGGAGAAGATATGAACCGGAAGATTCCAGGACAAGCTATGTGGATGGAAGTACAGTACGAAAGCTGAATGCAGTACCGGAGAGAAGAAGAGAGGAACGGGTCCGGGAGGTACCGGCACCGCAGAGACAACCACAGAGACAACCACATAGAAAGACGAGGGCTTTCTCGGGGATCAACCTGGCATCCTTAACGGTGCTCACGGTGGCAACGGTAATTACCGTATTGGTATGTGCCCAGTATTTACAGCTTCAGTGGAAGGTAAGCTCCATGGAAAAATCAATTGTTTCCATGGAAAAGAACCTCAAAGCCCTGACCAATGAGAACAACGCAGCCTATGCGACTATTGATACACAGCCTGACTTGGGTTATATTTATAAGGTGGCTGTAAATGAGCTGGGCATGGTATATCCGAATAAAAATGAGATAATCACTTATAAGAGGCAGGATGATGGCTATGTAAGGCAGTATGAGGATATACCGGAGTGAAATGGTACACAGGTGAAAAGGGAAAGGCTATGAGGTGAAAATACGATGAGACAATTATCAGGGAAGACGAACAGGAGCTTTAATTCACGGATGCAAGCAAGACTCTTGCTTGTATTTTGTGCTGTTGCCCTCGCTTTAGTGGCGCTGATGGTCAGACTGGTTTATATTGTCCAGACGGACGGGGACCGGTATGCGAAAAAGGTATTGTCCAGACAATCCTATGTCAGTTCTGTGCTGCCATATAAGCGGGGGGATATCCTGGACCGGAACGGGACAGTGCTGGCCACCAGTGAATTACAATACCGCCTGATTCTTGATCCTAAGCGTTTGCTGGAGAATGAGAAATGCATCAAGCCTACCATGGAAGCCTTAAAGAACACCTTTGGGGTGGAGGAGGCCGCAGTCCAGGAGGTTCTGGATTCCAAGGCAGAGAGCCAATATGCTATTTTACTCAAGGAGTTAAAATATGACGTGGTCCAGGAATTCAAGAAGCTGATGGAGGATGACAAGGATAATTCCATCATCGGCGTATGGTTCGAGGAGCAGTATGTAAGGACTTATCCTTATAATACGCTGGCCTGTGATATCCTTGGCTTTACCTCGGCGGACAATAATGGCTTCTGGGGAATTGAAGAATATTATAGCAATGAGCTCAATGGAACCAACGGAAGGGAATATGGTTATTATGACTCCGAGCTTGACCTGGAGCGGATCGTAAAGAAAGCAGTCAATGGAAATTCCGTTATCAGTACCATTGATGCAAATGTGCAGAGGATTATCCAGGAGAAAATCATTGAATTCAATAAGGAAATAGGCAGCAAGGGAATAGGGATACTGGTGATGAACCCAAACAACGGAGAGATCCTTGCCATGGCCTCTAACCAGGAATACGACCTCAATAATCCCCAAATCCTGAAGGGGATTTATACCGAAAAGGAAATAGAGGCGATGACGGATAAGCAGAAGACAGAAGCGTTAAATGCATTATGGAAAAATGATGTCATCAGCAGCGGCTTCGAACCGGGCTCCACCTTTAAGCCGGTCACCATTGCGGCCGCCTTGGAGGAGGGTGTAGTTGGAAAAGATTCAACCTATTACTGTGACGGCAGTGAAGTGGTAGTAGCAGGGCAGAAGCCCATCCATTGCAGCAAAAGGACGGGTCACGGGGAGCTTACTTTGACACAGAGCCTTATGCTTTCCTGTAACGATGCCCTGATGCAGATCGTTGCAAAGGAAGGTAGGGATATCTTCTACCGGTATCAGAATGATTTTGGATTTGGCAAAAAAACAGGAGTTGATCTTCCGGGAGAAGAGGGAGGCCTCATCATTGCCAAGAGCGGTTTAAATGCGACGGAGCTGGCAACCAGCAGCTTCGGGCAATCCTTTACCACAACCATGCTCCAGATGGCTTCCGCTTTTTCCTCCCTGGTGAATGGGGGAAGCTATTATCAGCCCCATGTGATGAGGAAAATTGTAAATGACAGCGGTGCCACAGTAAAAGAGAACAGCGGAACTGTAGTCAGGCAGACCGTATCGGAGCAGACCTCGGATTTTATCCAGCAGGCGTTATACCAGACCGTTGAGTCGGGAACAGCCCAGGGAGCCAAGGTAGAGGGCTATGCCATTGGAGGCAAGACCGGTACGGCACAAAAGCTGCCCCGTGATGCGAAGACCTACGTAGTATCCTTCATAGGCTGTGTTCCGGCCATTAATCCGGAAATCGTAATCTATGTAATGATTGATGAGCCCCAGAATGTGGAGAGGCAGGCCGACAGCTCCATCGCCACAAACTTTGCGGGCAAAGTATTAAAAGAGATTCTTCCGGCTCTCGATATCTATCCTAAGGGCGATATCGATTATCTGTTGGAGGATGGAACCTCTGAGGCAGGAAATAGTACAACAAATGCTGGGGCAAACAGCCAGACCCAGGGGACAGCCTCCGCTGGAAATAATGAAACCAATGGAACAGCCGGGAATAATACGGAAAACGGAAATGCTTCGGCTGGAAATAATACAGCAAACGGGGAAGCCGGGGATGATACAGCCTCAGGCGGTACAGATCCAAGTAATACATCAGCTTCAGACCCGGGAGAAGAAGGCGGTGAAGGAGCAGGCGGTGAAAATGCTTCCGCAGGGGATGAGTTTAATGCGAATGCGATTGAGTGAATAAAGCGGCAACTAGCGTAATAAAATGAATCGATAAGAGTTTTAAGGTTTTGAAGCCATGTCGAAAAGCAGAACTTATAATAGAAGAAACATTTTTATCGTAGTTGTGGTTGTCCTTATCGTTGCAGCCAGCCTGATATTCCGTTTAGGATATCTGATGATATTTAAGTCGGAGGACTACGCGGAACGGGCACAAGCCCTCCATGAAAGGGAACGGTCCATTAAAGCAAAGCGCGGCTCCATCTATGATGCGAACGGAACCCTGCTGGCAACCAATAAGCCGGTATGTACCATCTCTGTGATCCATGCCCAGATAACCGACCCGGACCGGGTCGTAGAGGTATTATCCGGGCTCCTCGGCCTTTCGGAGGAAAAGGTACGTAAAAGAGTGGAAAAGGTATCCTCCATCGAAAGAATAAAATCCAATGTGGATAAGGAAATTGCTGATAAAATCAGGGAATATGACTTGAATGGGGTAATGGTAGATGAAGATTATAAAAGATATTATCCTTATGGAAGCCTTGCATCCAAGGTGATCGGCTTTACCGGCAGCGATAATCAGGGGATTATCGGGCTGGAGGTAAAGTATGACAAGTACTTAAAGGGGATCGACGGAACAATCCTGACGCTGACCACGGCCTATGGTGTGGAGATAGAGAATGCGGCAGAGAGCCGGATAGAGCCCCAGGCCGGAAATGATTTATATACCAGCCTGGACGTTAACATCCAAAAATATGCGGAGCAGGCGGCAGAGAAGGTGATGGAGTCCAAAATCGCCAACAATGTTAAATTTATTATTATGAACCCGCAAAACGGGGAGATTTACGCTATGGTTAACGCCCCGGAATTTGATTTAAATGATCCCTATACCTTAATTGATGAAATTGCAAAGGATTACGCAGGCCAGACACTTTCCTCCGAGAAAATGAATGAACTGCTAAACGGAATGTGGAGGAATGCCTGCATCAGCGATACCTACGAGCCAGGCTCCACCTTTAAGATCGTTACAGCAACGGCTGCTTTGGAGGAAGGAGTAGTAAAATTATCAGACACCTTCTTTTGCCCGGGCTATAAAAGGGTGGAGGACCGGCTCATCCGGTGCCATAAGGTGGGCGGTCATGGCAGCCAGACCTTCGTCGATGGAATAAAGAATTCCTGCAACCCGGTATTTATGGAGCTGGGGGCAAGGGTTGGAGCCGAAAAGATGTATACCTATTATAAAAGGCTTGGACTTTTTAAAAAAACGGGAATTGACCTTCCGGGGGAAGCCAATTCCATTATGCATAAGATCGAGAATATAGGAGCGGTAGAGCTTGCTACCATGTCCTTTGGGCAGTCCTTCCAGATCACCCCCCTACAGTTAATGGTTGCTTCCAGTGCGGTCGTAAATGGAGGAACCTTGGTTACTCCACATCTCGGCACACGGATTAAATCGGCAGACGGCACCTATATACGTGCCTTAGACTATGATACCACGGAGCAGGTGGTATCGAAGGAGACTTCTGATACAATGAAGGAGCTGCTGGAGGCAGTAGTAGCAGAAGGAACAGGAAAAAGGGCTTATCTCCCGGGCTTTAGGATCGGAGGTAAGACGGCAACCTCGGAAAAATTACCGAGGAGCAGTAATAAATACATATCTTCTTTTATTGGCTTTGCGCCTGCGGATAATCCCCAGGTTATGGCTCTGGTATTAATCGATGAGCCGACGGGAATCTATTACGGTGGTACGGTAGCGGCACCGGTGATTTCCGAATTATTTGATAATATCCTTCCTTATATGGGCATCGAGGAAAAATATACAGAAGCAGAGATAGAGCAATATAACATCGGAAAATTCGATATGCCTGATTTTACCGGCAAGACCAGGGAGGAAGCTAAGAAGATGATAAAATTATATGAGTTTGGAGAAGTCTTTTCTTCAGGTGAGGGAGAGCAGGTTACAGTCCAGTTCCCGCTCCCGGGAGAAAATATTGATAAAGGCAGTGATATTGTGTTGTATTATGAAAAGTAATACGGTATAATATCGCCAGATATTATACCGGCGCCGAACGTAGTGAGTGCGCATCCTGGTGCGGAGCGCCATGCCATGGTGGTTTTCCATGGTATTATTATACCGGTATCTTACAATGCAAGGCTGCAAGCAGCAGCGGAATGGAGATAACATATGAATTTTTCAAACTTTGCAGTAATACTGCCAGTTATTATAGCCTTTGGAGTTTGCGCGGTTCTATGCCCTCTGCTTATCCCGTTTCTTAGGAAATTAAAATTCGGACAGTACATCCGTGAGGAGGGACCCCAGTCCCACCAAAAAAAATCGGGAACTCCGACGATGGGTGGTATTATTATAGTGCTCAGCATTGCAATCACCACAGTCTTTTATATTAACCGGTATCCGGATCTTGTACCGGTATTGTTCGCTACTGTGGGCTTTGGCATTATCGGGTTCATGGATGATTACATTAAGGTAGTAATGAAGCGCTCCATGGGGCTCCGTGCCTGGCAAAAGCTTGTAGGCCAGATCCTGGTAACGGCGATCCTTTGCTATTATTTATTGAATTATACTGACGTAGGTACCTTGATGCTGATACCCTTTTCAGGAGGGAAATACGTGGATGCGGGCTTTTTGTTCATTCCACTTTTCTTTATCGCCTTTCTTGGAACGGTCAATGGGTCTAATTTTACGGACGGACTGGACGGCTTAGAGTCCAGTGTGACACTTCTCATAGCCACCTTTTTTACCGTAGTGGCCATTGCGATGCAGAGCGGTATATCACCGATTACAGGCGCTGTTGCAGGAAGCTTATTAGCCTTCCTTCTATATAATGTTTATCCCGCTAAGGTGTTTATGGGGGATACGGGCTCCCTGGCACTGGGAGGATTTGTTGTAATGAGTGCATATATGCTGAGGATGCCCCTGTTTATCCTGATCGTAGCCTTGATCTACCTGGTTGAGGTGCTGTCGGTCATGCTGCAGGTAGGGTATTTTAAAATATCAGGAGGTAAAAGGATCTTTAAAATGGCTCCAATCCACCATCACTTTGAGCTGATGGGATGGTCGGAGACCAGGGTGGTGGCTGTATTTTCCATTGTGACCACAATCCTTTGCCTGGTGGCCCTGATGGGGATCAGCTAAAGAAGCTTCCCTCCTTTACAAAAGAAGTATGGAAATACCTATGGATAACATGGTTGGTTCCCAGCGGCCAAAAGCCGGCCGGAATTGACTTTAGGAAAAAGAAATATTCATGAGGTGATTTCATAGAGTGCCCTAAGCCATGGGGTACTCCGTGACTCCGGGAGGGTGTATATGCAGCTTAAGGATAAGAAGGTACTGGTATTTGGAGCCGCAAAAAGCGGTGTTTCAGCAACAAGGTTGCTGCAGAGGTTAGGGGCATTCGTCATACTTTATGACTGTAATGTCACCATGACAAAGTTTGATTTTGCGAGTCAATTTGATACAGAGGATCATTTTACCCTCATTACGGGGAGCCTCTCAGAGGAAATGATCCAGTCCATAGAATTGTTGGTTGTCAGTCCGGGGGTTCCCTGTGACCATCCGGATATTGTAAGGATCAGGGAAAAGAGCATTCCGGTCTGGGGGGAGATTGAGCTGGCTTACCGTTATACCCGGGGCAAGGTAATTGGCATTACGGGGACCAATGGCAAGACGACCACCACAACCCTGGTTGGAAAGCTGATGAAAAGCTATTTCCCGCAGGTTTTTGTAGTGGGTAACATCGGCAATACCTATACTGACATAGCTCTGGATACCACGGAGGAAACGGTTACGGTGGTTGAGCTGAGCAGCTTCCAGCTGGAGACAGTCCATACCTTTAAGCCGGATGTCAGTACTATTTTAAATATCACGCCGGATCATTTAGACCGGCACCACACAATGGAAGAGTACATAGCCATGAAGGAGAGGATCGCGCTGAACCAGACACAGGATGAGCTTTGCATCCTGAATTATGAAGATGAGGCACTCCGTAATATGGCACAGAGGTTAAAGGCCAAGGTGTTGTTTTTCAGCAGTAAGAGGGAGCTGGAGACCGGGCTTTATCTGGAGGAGGATGAGATTTTTTATTCAGATCCAGAAAAAAAGCTGTTTATCTGCAATGCCAATGACCTCCATATAATTGGAAGGCATAACCAGGAAAATGTCATGGCGGCAGTAGGCATTGCCCTCCGTATGGGAATTCCAATGGAGCAGATACGCAAAACCCTCTATAACTTTAAGGGAGTGGAGCATCGGATTGAGTATGTAGAGGTGGTCCATGGTGTTACCTATTACAATGATTCCAAGGGGACGAACCCGGATGCCTCCATAAAGGCAATCCAGGCCATGAAAAACCCTACGGTGCTCATTGCGGGAGGCTATGATAAAAAGGTTTCCTTTGTACCCTGGGTCCAGGCCTTCCAAGGAAAGATCAAATGTCTGGTATTGATCGGGCAGACGAAGAAGCAGATAGCAAAAGTGGCAAAACGCCAAGGCTTCCGTGACATTATCCTGGCGGATAGCCTTCAGGAAGCGGTAAATATCAGCGCCAGCCAGGCGAAGCCAGGAGACAATGTGTTACTGTCCCCGGCCTGCGCAAGCTGGGGCATGTTTGATAATTTTGAACAAAGGGGCAATTTATTTAAGGAATATGTAAAGGGTCTGCGTTAGGCGGCCTGTTGCATGCTGGCACGATATAAAAAAGATATAGGAGTGGAACGATGGGCAGAACGGTCAGAGAAGCAAATAAAAAGATACACAGCTATTATGATTATAGCTTATTATTTCTGATACTTTTTCTTGTATGCTTTGGCTTAGTCATGATATACAGTACCAGCTCCTATAACGCCCAGAGGATTTATGGGAATGCAACCCATTTCCTGGAGCGCCAGGCGCTTTTTGCGGGTCTTGGAATCCTGGTCATGCTCTTTGTGTCAAAGCTGGATTATCATCTGCTGGCAGTGAAGCTGCCGGTCATCCGGCTGCGGCCTGTGACCATATTATACATACTTTGTATCGGCCTTCAGATTTTTGTATTATTTTTAGGAGTGGAGGTAAACGGCTCCAAGCGTTGGATTGAAATGGGTCCCCTGGGAAGATTCCAGCCCTCGGAGCTGTCCAAGATTGCGGTCATTATCTTCACGGCATATATTGTAAATATAGCCCCCAAGAGGCTGGATAAATTCCGCGGTTTCTTAAGGGTAGTGGTCTTTATTGCACCCCTAGTAGGGCTGATTGCCGTTGAGAATTTATCCACGGCATTGATTGCCGGGGTGGTCATGGTTGCGGTCTGCTTCGTGGCAAGCAGAAAAAAAGGATATTTTATTGCCGCCGGCCTTGGCTTTATCGGTATCGGTGCCTTATTTATCATGTTTGTCGGCTACCGCGCCGAACGTATTAAGGTATGGCTGAATGTAGAGACCCATGAAAAGGGATACCAGATCCTGCAGGGATTGTATGCCATAGCCTCAGGCGGTGTCTTTGGAAAGGGGCTGGGGGAGAGCATGCAAAAGCTCGGCTTTATCCCGGAATCCCATAATGATATGATATTTTCCGTCATCTGCGAGGAGCTTGGCTTATTTGGGGCCTTCGCGCTGATATTGCTGTTTATACTTTTAGTCTGGCGTATTTTTATTATCGCCATTAATTCCACGGACTTATTTGGTGGCCTGATCGCTACCGGAGTCCTTGCCCACATCGCCACTCAAGTTATGATTAATATTGCCGTTGTTACCAATTCCATTCCTTCCACGGGTATTCCTTTACCCTTTATCAGCTATGGAGGAAGCGCGGTCATGGTTATATTATTTGAGATGGGAATTGTACTCAGTGTCTCAAACCAGATAAAAGGAGAGAAATAGGCCATTCACCGGGACATGCAAGATATCATATAGTGTAGTATATTTCCTTGAAGTCTGAGGTGGACTATGTCGAGTATTGAGATAATCGGCGGGAAGCAGCTGAAGGGTGAACTGAGAATACAGGGTTCAAAGAATGCGGCATTACCGGTAATAGCTGCGACTATTTTGAATAAAGGTATCTCCAAACTAAAGAACTGTCCTAGAATCCAGGATGTGTTCCATATGGTTAAAATATTGGAAGAGCTGGGGTGTAAGACCAGCTGGGAGGAGAATACCCTGATCGTGGACAGCAGCAAGGCTGATGTTACCTGTGTATCGGAGGATT
The DNA here is from genome assembly GCA_029974875.1 of Mobilitalea sp. Next base: position 1,060 of record JARKQP010000505.1, on the reverse strand, counting down.
TTGTCAGGAAGATGAGGAGCTCCATCCTGTTTCTTGGTGCGATTCTCGGTCGTTTCCATGAGGTTACGATAGCGTATCCAGGGGGCTGTTCCATCGGAAAAAGGCCTATTGATTATCACCTGAATGCAATTAAAAAAATGAATGTCACAGAGGAGTTCCTGGAGGAAGACGGCAGCATGATCCATTGCTATGCGGACCGGATTATTGGCACGGATATATTTTTAGAGTTTCCCAGTGTTGGGGCAACCCAGAATATTATCCTGACCGCCGTATTTGCAACCGGGGTTACCCGGATTTATAATGCAGCAAGGGAACCGGAAATAACAGAAGTATGCAGCTATTTAATCGGAGCCGGTGCGAGAATCCGGGGCTTAGGTTCCGCTTATCTGGAGATTGAAGGGGTAAAGCAGCTACAGGATGTTGAATTTAGCCTTTCGGCCGATAGGATTGTTGCAGGAACATATATGGCGGCGGTCGCAGCAGTGAAGGGGGACGTTTTGTTTACCCATACTCCCGTCAGACATTTGGACTCTACACTCCATATCTTACAAAAGGTTGGCTGTAAGATTGATATAAACGGGCACCAGATCCGTGTCAGGAATTCCCAGAGACCCTTGCCGGTCGCTGAGCTGAATACAAAGCCCTATCCCGGTTTTCCTACGGATATGCAATCACAGCTTATGACTGTGCTTACCTTAGCGGAGGGCAAAAGTACGGTTTTTGAGGAAATCTTTGAATCACGGTATCAGAATGTGGAGGATCTGACGAGAATGGGTGCCAGGATTAAGCTGCAAGAGGACACCAATGCGGCAGAGATTACCGGAGTGGAGCAGTTACACGGAGCCGTGGTCAGGGCCCATGATTTAAGGGGCGGAGCTGCCCTGGTTATTGCAGGGCTTGCGGCAGAGGGAACAACCATTGTCCATGACGCAACTTACATTGAGCGGGGATATGAGGATATCTGCCGTGATTTCCTGGCTTTGGGCGCCGATATAAAATATTGCAGCGAAAACAAGCTGGACAGCTAGGGTCTGTTAAGGATATGGTCCGGCTGGAGAGC
>JARKQP010000495.1 GCA_029974875.1 Mobilitalea sp. | reverse complement strand
GGCATTAAGGTTTTGGCAAGTAGGGATGCAAAAAAGGTATATACTAATTGTACCGCAGCTGTACTTAGGGCGAAGGAATATGTAATGGATACTGCCACTACAATCCAGGAAAATGCAGAAGACATACTGGCAGAAGCAAAGCTGGTGAACGAGAAAAGAGCCTGCCAGGAGGAATTTAGCAGCAGTGATGCTGAATGGGAAAAGGAAGATATGGAAGAATGATAAAGGCACCTGCAGTTGATCCTGCAGGTGTTTTTAGAAAGGAGCAAAGCTTGAAGTTTACTGTTAAGCATGAGATACAGGGAAGAATAAGGATACATATTGATAAGAAGCGCCTTACCTTTAGGGAAGCAGATATCCTTTATTATTATATACATAATATAACCTACGTTGTGGGAGTCAAGGTATACGAGAGGACGGCGGATGTTGCCATATCCTATGTAGGGGAGAGGGAGATTATCATCCGGAAATTGAGAGCCCTTTGCTTTGATAATGCAGCTGTACCGGAAGTGATCCTGGAGACCTCCGGCAGGGAATTGAATGCGAAATACAAGGAAAAGCTCATACAGAAGGTAGTGCTGAGATACCTTATCAAATATTTGGTGCCATATCCTATAAGGGTTTTGTATATGGGCTTCAGATCCGCCGGATATATCTATAAAGGCGCAAAAAGCCTGCTGAGGGCTAAGCTGGAGGTATCGGTACTGGATGCCACTGCCATTGGAATATCCGTGCTGCGTAATGAGATGGACACGGCGGGCTCCATTATGTTCCTGCTGGGAATCGGAGAGATATTGGAGGAATGGACCCATAAGAAATCTGTAGGGGATCTTGCAAGAGTTATGTCCTTAAATATCAATAAGGTATGGACTTTGCAGGGAGGGCAGGAGATCCTGGTACCAGCAGAAGACGTTCATACGGGAGATCTGATCGTCATACATATGGGAAGCGTAATTCCTTTTGACGGTACTGTTATTTCTGGGGAAGCGATGGTGAACCAGTCCGCGCTGACAGGGGAATCGGAGCCGGAGAGGAAAATCAGGGATCGATAT
>JARKQP010000487.1 GCA_029974875.1 Mobilitalea sp. | reverse complement strand
CCCTGCCCTTTAATGTATCCTTAAAGCCTGAGGAAGCGGGACGGTACGGTGCGCCCTGCTCTGTCTCCTGTTACTTCCCGATGCCCTTTAATAAAAAGGCAAAGATTGAGGTCATTAATGAAAATGAGCTTCCCTTTATCTTATATTTTAACATCGATTATGAGATGTATAAGGAGCCTTTGGGTGAAGAGACTGCCTATTTCCATGCATTGTGGAGGAGAGAAAATCTCTGCAAGGGATGGGGAGCGGATATCCAGGTCAACTCACCGGAGGTTAATAATGTTACTAATTTCAAAGGAGAAGACAATTATGTCGTCCTGGATGTGGAAGGAACCGGACATTATGTCGGCTGTAACCTTACAGTAAAGCACTACCAGGGAAGCTGGTGGGGAGAGGGCAACGACATGATTTTCATTGACGGGGAGGAATATCCCAGCCTGAACGGTACCGGGACCGAGGATTATTTCAACCATGCCTGGGGAATGCAAAGGAATGCCTATCCATTCTTCGGAACCATCGTGCATGAAGGGGATACGGACGGCTTCCATGTTGCTTACCGGTTCCATATCACTGACCCCATCCGGTTCGAGAAGCAGCTGAAGGTTACCATCGAGCACGGCCATGCCAACCATCTTTCGGATGACTGGAGCTCAACGGCTTATTGGTATCAGAAGCTGCCGACGGTGGCGGAGATGACCATCCTTCCTGTAGAGGACAGACTGCCAAATGTTCCGGTACTGCCGGAGAGAAAGCAGGAGCAGCTTCCCTTAACAGAGGAGATGAAGGCGGCCAGGGAAGCTTATTTTGCCCGGTTTGAACCATATGCAAAGGAACGGGGGAACCAGTTCAGGATCAAGGAAGAAAAGGCGCGCAGAGAATCTGGGCTGAATACGGAATTTGCAAAAAAACTAAGGGATGAGTATAAATAGTGACGGGATGATGGCGCAAAGAATGGAGGAGCAATGTCAAAAGATGTTTTACAAGATAATATAGATAAGGCACAGGCTCACATTGATTCAAAAAGAGAATTGATGAAGCAGGCTAAAATGAGACAGAGATATCATTTTATGCCAGAGACTGGCTGGATCAACGATCCGAATGGGCTAATTGATTTTAACGGGAAATATCATTTTTTCTATCAACACAATCCCTATGATTCTTATTGGGGGGCAATGCATTGGGGGCATGCTGTCAGTGATGATATGCTGCATTGGGAGTATCTGCCCCTGGCGCTGGCGCCCAGTGAGCACTATGATGACCATAAGGAAGGGGGATGCTTTTCCGGCAGCTCCATTGTGCATGACGGAAAGCTGTACTTAATCTATACCGGAACAACGAATTATGGTGATGGGTTTATTCAGACACAGAACATAGCCTATAGTGAAGATGGCATTCATTTTACAAAGTATGAAAATAATCCGGTCATCCAGGCCCCGGAAGGAGTACCGGGAGATCTTTTCCGTGATCCGAAGGTTTGGAAGCATGGGGACATGTTTTATATGGTTTGCGGAGCCAGCCGTAACAAATGCGCCCAGGCGCTTTTATACAGGTCCCCGGATCTTTACCACTGGGAATTTTTTAATGTTTTAGCCGAAAGCCGTGGAGAATGGGGCTACATGTGGGAATGCCCGGACTTTTACCCTATCGGGGATAAATTTGTACTGATGTTTTCGCCGATGGGCGGAGGAGAAAGAAGCAGCGTATATCTGGTGGGTGACCTAAACTATGAAACGGGTAAATTCACCTATTCCGTGTCCGGGGAGATTGACTGGGGCTTTGATTTCTACGCACCCCAATCCTTCCTTGACCGTCACGGCCGCCGTATTATCGTAGCCTGGGCCAATGCCTGGGATTGGATGCCCTGGTGGAAGGACTGGGGACCATCCTTTACCGAGGGCTGGTGCGGGGCATTTAATACACCCCGTGAAGTGGTGCTTTGCGGGGATAATACCTTAAAGTTTGTCCCCATTAAAGAACTGGAGCAGCTGCGCCGTGATGAAACGGGAAGAACTGATGTGGTTGTGAAGGATGTGCCAATGCCTTTTATTGCAGGGGATGGGGTTGCCTTTGACCTGGAGCTGGAGGTTGATTTGACAA
>JARKQP010000476.1 GCA_029974875.1 Mobilitalea sp. | reverse complement strand
CGCATTAGGAATATAATGCGTACGAAGTACGCATTGGTTGTTAGTTCTTAGTTGTTAGTTATTGGTATTCAAGTAGGTCTTCGAAGCACTTCTATAAAAATACTAAGAACCAACAACCAATAACCACCAACTGCGAAGCTTTAGTTCGCACTATATTCCTTTTATGCATTTAAATCCGCCAATTCTAATGTTATATTGCGAAAACCTGCAAGTCAAGCAAATGTGTAAAAAATGGTCTTAGTCCTTTTCATTTACCACTTTCTGTTCAATTCTATATCATCCAGTGCCGTACCGCTTAAATCATACCAGAATACTTCACCGGCTGTGCTGCCTGTGTCCGGAAGGGTCAAGGGCCTATTTGCGCCGTATATGCTTCCAGTGCCCAGGCACCAGGCTGTTTCTCCGGCTGTATAGTCGTAGCCGGCACCATTTCCCCCGGCTTTTATTCCTTTTATATCGAAAACTGCCAGCAGCTTCGTCCTTATGGAGTTATCTTGGTATATATCCAACCTTTCACCCTGTCTTACAACTTTTGCCGTAGGGGGAAGAAAGAGATCAAAGTCCCAGGTGTTATAGGTTGTCTTACCAGGGTCTTGAGCATATGTATGCCTATTTCCTGAATCCAACACAATGTTAAGGGCCAGCTCCCTATAACTGCTTTCGGATAATGCTTCATATCTTCCATATTGATCTTCCACCAATACGCTTGCCGGATAAAGCCTCGTACCATCCCGGCTTAATACATAATACCTTACATTCACCTGTATTTTATCACCTATATTGTTTAAGCCTGCTGTATCAAGCTTGAAATTCACTTTATATCCCAGCTTTATTCCTTTACCATTTTTATTCTTATATACAGGCATGTCAGATATTCCTATACCGTTCCTCTTTAATGCTGTAGCGCTTCCGTCTCCATTAATAAATAAGCTTTTCCAGCCATAGTCAGCTATACCTGTAATTCTAAAATTGTCAAGCTTCATGCTCATGGCTGTAAAAGACTTTGACCTGGGATTGGTGTTATGCTTGAAATTTGCCGTACTCCAGTTATCAGCCCCGTCAAAAGCTGTAAATATCATGCTGCTGCTCTGCTCGGCAGCAAAGGGGTAGCCCTTCATGGTAAAGAAATTGAAGGTCCAAACCGTATTTTCACCGTTATCAGCAGTTGTAAAATTATTTATCCGGCATATATGCGTCTGATTATTCACATCCAGAACCGTATTTGCTCCTGTACCATCGTGACTTGTGCCTGCCTTGCCGTTACGGAACATGTAGAAATTGATGGCTCCGATTTGGATTTTTACTTTTTGTGCATACTTGCTTGTAATGAACTGTATGCGGTTTGCCTCTGCCAATGCGGTACTGTCGCTCAGCATAATTGCATCAGGTACATTCTTCATACAGTCATCTATAAAGTTAAGGGATCCAGGTGAGTAATCCTCCCACAAGGGTGTATATACAGTTACCGGAAATTCCTTTGCTGCTGTCTGATTGTACTCCCCTACCGCAGTAACCCTTAAGGTGTAGGCTCCATCTGCCAGATAAGCAGGTATTTTATAGCTTATTCTGTTCCAGTTGATGTCATTGCCGGCTTTTACGCCTGTTCCCTCACCATAGTTTATAGTTTGTACCGGAGCTGCAAGGGTACTCCCATTATATAAACCTACAGTGAGGTATACACTGTAAGGAAACCTTGTCCATGCATCATAGATTTCCAGATACTCAGAGGCAGGAATGCTGCTCAGGCTGAACCTATTGTCGAGGGCTCTCAGCCTGGCATCAAACTGCATGGGTGGCGCAGGGTTCAGGTTAAAGTTCATAATAAACGGATCCGACCATGCGCCTTCAGGGTCCTTTACATAGTACAGCAGCTCATATGCTCCGGGTGCAAGCTTGTCCGGGATAACATAGGACCAGTCGTCTCCAATCCTCCTAAACATTATTTTTCTTTCCACTATCCCCTTATCGCTCCTGCTATATTGATGGTCCAAATCATAGGAATGATCTACCCAGGTTGTATCATATATACCGGCCCCGCTGTCAAAGTCCCAGTCCAGTGCCGCATTTGCTATGGGCTTTCTGTGAGCATATATCACCATCGAAGGAATGCCTGAGAAATAATCATATTCTGCAAATTCAGGGTCTGTGGACGGATGGTCTTGAATTCTGCGGTAAATTGTATATTTACTGGGTTTATCCAGAATGTTTATTCCGGTGTTCACCCAGCCGGCATCACGATTGAAGCTTGTCTGTGCGAAGCTCTCCATTCCCAGCGGATTATCAAAATGGTTCTGATCCTGCACATATTGAAATTGCCTGGATATAATCGGGTCACCTTCCTCATCATAATCATCCACATTCAAGGTAAATGTATCCTTCCCCGCAATCACGTAATATTCCTCTATAGCCTGATTATTATAAATTATATACTTCAATGCCTGTTCTACATCCGCTGTAACGCTTGCGGTGTTTGCAAAATACTTAACCGGAGCTGCTTGACCGGCGGCATCGCTTGTACCTATCAATATCACCCTGGCACCTGATCTGCCCAGCACCATTTGTAAATCACTGAGCTCAGCAATATTTCCATCGGTTATATAAATGACATATTTGCCGGATGTAGCCCTGAATGGGTCAATATAAGGCTCCCTTACATTTTTGTATATTGTTCCGCTATAAAAGCCTGTATAATTCGGCACCCATCTCCAGTCGGCCACCCAATAGGTTACGGTCCTGGAGACA
>JARKQP010000457.1 GCA_029974875.1 Mobilitalea sp. | reverse complement strand
GGTAAAAATACCATCGTCTTATAAAACTTAGCCGCACGGAGCCTGCTGTTCAGCAGCACTGCAAATAATAGTTCCAATGGGATCATGCACAAGTGCACCACAAAATACACTGCATTATTCTTTAAGGACAGCCATAGGTCTTTATTTTTAAACATGGCTATATAATTATCAATCCAAATGAATCTGCTTTCCGGGGAAAAACCATCCCAGTTCGTGAAACTCATACGGAACAGATCAATTGCGGGAACCACTACAAACCCAATCAAGAGCGCTACCGGTATGACCAGGGAAAGCAGGATGAACCAGGTTCTCTTTCTATTTAATTTTGTCATATATCATCTTTCTCCAATCCAAATATGCTGCTGTACAGCACTCTTTACGATACAAGTCAGGATAGATTAATAAGCTAATCTTTTATTATCAGGCACCAGCCTGTTAGAGGGTTACGAAACGTAACCCTCTAACAATAGCCGATTGCTTCCTAACTTATTGGATCTGCAGCTTTTCCCTTGCTGCTTTCCACTTATTATTCAACTCGGATAAGGTCGCATCCAGGTCAAAGCCGTTTGTCAGCATCTGGGCACCGAGCTTTTTGTAATCAAAGGTGGTTTCGTTCTGTAATGCGGAGAAATTATCGCCGCCGCCATCATACATAATCAGGACTTTATCCGGGCATAAGGTATCTGCTTCTGCCAGAATCGGATCTTTTTCCTTAGGGAAATTGTTCATTGAGGAGGCGGAGGATACATAATTAATATAATCCGGATACCAGGCGTCGGAATAGAACCACTCTACAAAGGCCACTGCTGCTTCCTGGTTCTTGGAATGTGTTGTTACGCCCATAAAGGAGTCACCCTGTACAATAACATTGTAGGGATCTGTTTCTGCGTCCCTGGTAGGCAGATAGAAGGTTCCAAGCTGGGAGATGTCGTCACTGCCAGCCTCAATATTTTGTAAGCCCCAGTCACCAAGAGCGATGATGGCCGCATTTTTCGTCGCAAATAAGGAGGTAGCCTGATCATTTCCAAGGCCTAAAGGATCTTTTCCAAGAACGCCGGAGGAGAATAGGTTATACACCTTGCGGTACGCGCTGCTAATATCCGTTCCTTCTGCAAAAGGTGCATCCTGGGTAGCCATCAGGTTCCAGTTCTGCCCGTTACCGGATTCCAGTGCCGGCATGAATTCCATGTAGGGATAATCCGGCCATTCATCCTTTAAGCCGCAGGCTACAGCCATGAAGTCTTTGTTGCTCTTACCATAATAATCCTGTAAGGTTTTTGCTGCAGTTACCAACCCATCCCAAGTAGTCGGCACCTCTACTCCGGCCTCCTGGAACATATCCTTCCAATAGTAAACATATTCATAACCCGCTGTCATCGGAATGCCAAGCACTTTCCCGTCGATGGAATATCCATTTGCAAGCTCATTATTTGCACAAGCATCCGTAGAGGATAAATCAATTAAGTAATCCTTAAATCTGGACAGGGTAAATGGCTTATTGAACATAATATCAGGTAATTGATTGGCTGATGCACGCATCTTCATTGCATTCCAATATTCACTGTCATCCTTAATCTTCTCAACTTCAATATCAATATTAGGATATTGCTCCTGGAATTTTGCTACCATGTCATTTTCTTCAATAAATGTATTCAGGTTATTGTCCCAGATGGTAAAGGTAAGTGTTCCGTTTAAGTCTTCCTTGGATGTAGCTGATGTATCCCCCTCTGTCGAAGCCGGAGCTTTAGTAGTTGTTGCATCCGATGTCCCCGGTGTCCCTTTGTCTGCATTCCCGCATCCTATTAATGTAGATGCGACCATTGCGAAAGATAAGATTGTTGCTAATACTTTCTTTTTCATAATTGAAAACCTCCCTTGTTTTTTGTGACCTAAGCATAGCAATTTTCACACAGGATCACCATTTCTTATTCTCATATTTCTTGATCATTTTTCACATTGAGCTTTTTCAATTCCTTGCATTTTGTTAGAATTATTGATGAAAAGTAAGAAAATCCAACCATATCACAGGTTTTTATAGGAATCAGCTCCATTATATTAGGACTTTTGATAGAAACCAAAACCACTATATCGGGACTCTCATAGAAATCAAAACCACTATGTCATAGTTTTTACAGAAATTAAAAGCACTATATCAACCTCTTAGAAATATAA
>JARKQP010000449.1 GCA_029974875.1 Mobilitalea sp. | reverse complement strand
TAAACCCCAATTGCTCCCATGGTATAACCTTTTCTAACCCTTTGCGTATAAGCTCATCATCATCTGCGATTATTAATTTATACATTTTTACCCCCATTCCAAATAGATACCGCAAAGCGGTATCTTTACCCTTCTCCTAGTAGTGGCCATATTTAATTAAACTCATAATACTAGGATTTTTTAACCTTTGCAATGAAAAAACCAGGGAAACCAGATGATGAGCTTCAGGGACTTATATCAGGAAAAAATTCACACAGATATGAAGTCGGAATTCGGAGCTGCTCCTTGTTACTGATGCGGGAATTAAAGACATGTCCTTCATACCCGGATGCTGTTCCGGCTATGGAGTGCAAAGTTTGAAAGAAAATCGCTTTCAAACTATTTATTAAGGCCTATTCACTTTTTGAATAGGTCATCAAAAAGTGAAAGGCACGGGTGTAAAATATGATTACAATCACAGCATACTACGTGCTTCCTGCTTATAATAAAACCATCAATTAGAAAAGGAGTCGATTTCAATGCCGAACTTTACAGCAACCGTAGATGCCAGACAAAATGAAGCTAAAGATAAGCAACCTGTAATATTTAATACATTTTTTTCATTAAAACCAGAGGAAAAGATGGAACTAATTAACGATCACGACCCACGTCCGCTTCATTATCAGTTTATGATGGAGCATAAGGATGAATTTGAATGGGAATACCTTGAGGAAGGTCCTGAGGTATGGCGTGTTTCAATAACAAGGAAGTAGTTTATTCCCTCCCTTCCCAACCAGCTTTCCTGGCTCCTCCTGTTTAGCCAATAAAACAGACTTTTCAGGAACATATCTGAACCGCTTAAGCTATAGTACAAAAGATCAGGCTGTGACATCCTCATTCATTCCAGATATGAGGATATCACAGCCTGATCTTCTCCTATATTCCCAATGGAATACGGTATTCACTACAGATTTCTTCCAATAATGCTTCACAGCCCCGATATACATCCTCATAGGTCTGGTTAAAGTCTCCGGTATACCAAGGGTCAGCTATATCCCCCGGCACACTGGTATAATCCAGAAGCCTCCTGACCTTATTCATGGAATCCGTACCGGTAATTCTACGCATGTTTATGATATTTCTTTGATCCATGGCAATTATGTAGTCATATTCCCGGTAGTCGGCCTTCGTTATCTGAACCGCCCTTTTTCCTTCTGTAGAGATACCATAGGTGCTTAATATCTTTCTGGTTCCTGGATGGACCGGATTGCCAATCTCCTCCGTGCTGGTAGCTGCTGAGGCTATACTAAACTGATCAGCCAGCCCTTTTCTCTTCACCATCTCCTTAAATACAAATTCCGCCATGGGAGAACGGCAAATATTGCCGTGGCATACAAATAATACTTTAATTCTCATTCTGTAAGTTCCTCTCTATTGATTGTCTATGATCCGGCAAGACATTTCAATTATAATTAATGATGCAACCGGCGAAACTCCATCGGGGTGTAGCCGGTTATATTTTTAAACATAACAATAAAATGACTTGTATCATGATATCCCACGCGAAAGCTTATCTGCTGAATTGTCAGCTCCGGACGGTTTGCAAGAAGCTCCTTCGCCTTAATCATACGGTAATTTGTAAGATAGGCGGACGTAGAACAGCCAAGAAAGCGATTAAATAGCCGTGAAAGATACTGGGGTGATACATATACCCCCTCAGCAAGATGTTGTATCGTAACATCCTCATGATATTTTGTTTCAATTTCTTTTATTACAGGCATAACATATCTCTGGTACAGGGGCTGCTCCAAAAAGCTGCGATATTCCCGGGAACCTCTAATATTTATAAGAAATGTATAGCAGTCAATTGACAACTGCACCGGGTTGGTCTGCTGGGTTTCATAAAGCGCTACTGTATCATCAATCCAGCCTTGAAAGGAAAAACCAACATCCCCAGAAATAAAAATATAACGCTCATGTCCCACGACTTTACTTATGTCAGCTTCCAGCTTCCCAGAAAAGGTTACAAAGGAGGTCTGCCACTGCGCCTGCTCCGCATAGTAAGAATGGGGAACAAAGGGCGCAATTAAAACACCCGTCCCTTCCGGCAGGCGAATCCGTTTTCCATCAATTACCGCTTCCCCCATTCCCTTCTCCGTCTGCAGCCAATGATAGTGAGGAAAACCCTTGGGACGATTAATACTTTCCTGATCCCAGAGTTTACCGATACTGTCAATTTCAAGAGGCAGCTCACCTGAATTCAGTCC
>JARKQP010000447.1 GCA_029974875.1 Mobilitalea sp. | reverse complement strand
AACTGGTCTAGGGGCTCCAGAAGGAAGGGGTATTTGCTTGCCTGTAGCATTATGCCTTTAACCAGATGGAGTATTCAAGATTTAAGATCAACATTGAATGTGATAAAAGGACAGAGCGGGAGGTATTCCTACCCCATTTTAAGAAATGCATTAAGGCAGGAGCCGCCTGTGTCATGACCGCTTATAATAAATATCAGGGAGTTTACTGCAGCCATCATGACTACCTGATTAATAAAGTGCTGAAAGAGGAGTGGGGCTTTGATGGCTTTGTTATCAGTGATTTCTGCTTCGGCGTCAAGGATACGGTGAAGGCGGCACTGGGCGGGATGGACATAGAAATGTGCTTTGAGCAGTATTTTGGCAAGCAGCTCCTCCAGGCCATAGAAGCCGGAGCCGTCCCGGTGGAAATCATTGACGATGCCGCCCTAAGGATCATCCGTACCCTGCTGGCCTTTGGAAAGGTAGCTGCCACAAAGCCGTATGGCGGGGAAATAATAGGGAATGGTAAGCACAGGAAGCTGGCCTTGCAGGCCGCAAGGGAAGGAATCACACTGATTAGAAACAATAATTTATTGCCCCTGGATAAAAAGAAGACCGCCAGGATCGTAGTACTTGGGCGGCTTGGGAATGCTGAAAATACAGGGGACCGCAGCTCCAGCAATGTATGGCCTCCTTACGCGGTCACGCCCCTGAAGGGGATCAAAAATGCAGCGCCGGCTGCAGAGGTGGTTTTCTACCAGGGCATGAACCTGGAGCATTCAAAGCGGATTGCTTCCCAAGCGGATGCAGTCATCTTTACCGTCGGCTATGATTATCTGGATGAAGGGGAATTTACAGACATAGAAGAGCTTGGAATCACAGGAATAAGCGCTGGCGGCGACCGGGCAGGGCAGCTGGGGCTTCACCCGGAGGAGGTCAGGCTGATTAAGGAAGTAAGCAGGGTTAACCCAAACACGGTTGTAGTTTTGTTTGGCGGCGGTATGATTATGCTGGAGGAATGGAAGGAAGGGGTGGGAGCCATACTGATGGCATACTATCCGGGCATGGAAGGGGGAACTGCACTGGGTGAAATCCTCTTCGGTGAAGTTAATCCCAGCGGGAAGCTGCCGTTTGTAATTCCAAAGAGGGAAGAGGATTTGCCGGAGATCAACTGGCATACAGAGTATCAATGGTATGATTATTATCATGGCTATGCCAAGCTGGAGAAGGAAGGGAAGGAAGCTGGTCTGCCCTTTGGATTCGGCCTTTCCTATACCAGGTTCCAGGTCAGTGATGGGGATTTTACAGCAGATAAAAAAGGGATAACGGCCTCCTGTACCGTGAAGAATACCGGTGACAGGGCGGGGGATGAGGTCCTGCAACTTTATATCGGCTTCAAAAACTCCAAGGTCGACAGGCCGGATAAGCTGTTAAGGGGCTTTGAGAGGGTTACGCTTGCTCCTGGTAAATCAACAAGAATTTCCCTCCTATGTCCCTGGGAAGAAGTAAAGTGGTACAATACGGCAACCGGCCAATTTGAGCTGGAGCATATGGAATATGAAGTATATATCGGAACCAGCAGCGCCGGGAAGGATCTGTTAGAGGGCAGGATAAAAGTAGAGAACGCCGGTTCATAGTCAGGTGGCCTGTAATTCTCCTGTAAATTGTTTGATCCAGGATAAAAATAAATTAATTCAAATAAATAAATTAATCCAAATAAGGTAAGTAGCTTTTATCGTAAAATATATTTCTGGGTTGGCAGCGTTATATTTTATGATGAAAAATTTATCCTTAAAATATTTATTCTTTAATTGATGTTTTGAAACCGATATAGGATTAAAGCACCTCATTTAAGTTATCATAATCATGTTATGTAAACCAATTTGATTACTTTGATTCTATTCTGATTTTACCCTTATTTTATCCCATTTGTTCCATAAGGTGAGTATGTCCAGAAATGGGATAGGAAATGGCGGGAATCGGCAACACAAATTTGGCAAAAGGGCTAAACTATAGTTATAAAATATTTTAAGGAGGTACCTATGAGTATTTACAAGGATCAAACACGGACATTTGAGGAAAGGGCAGCCGACCTGGTGTCGAAGCTTACCCTGGAGGAAAAGATCAGCCAAGTATCAAATCATGGAGCCGCCATCCCAAGACTTGAGATACCTTACTATAACTATTGGAGTGAGGCTTCCCATGGCTTTTTCGGCCCCTTCAAATTCAGGCCCATGGATGTTACCAGCTATCCGGTCTGCCTTGCCATGAGCCAGTCCTGGGATGTGGAAAAGCTTAAGAAGGTTACGGATGCCATCGCAGATGAGTGCCGGGCATACTATAATACCTGCGGGGATGAGCTGAATATGTGGTGCCCCACCATCAACCTGGCACGGGATCCCCGTAACGGCAGGAGTGATGAGAACTTTGGGGAGGATCCATATCTGGCAGGCAAATTGGCGGCAGGTTACATCCAGGGACTGCAAGGTGAGGATGAGAAATACATAAAGGTCATTGCCACGCCAAAGCACTATGCCCTCAACAGCAGTGAAAATAACAGGCACAGGGGCTCCTCCGATGTGGACGAGGCGACCCTGCGTGAATACTATGCAAAGGTATTTGAATATGCAATCCGGGAAGGGAAGGCACAGAGCATCATGACCTCCTATAACCGGATCAACGGTGTTCCGGCCTCCTGTAACGATACGCTGTTAACCACCCTGTTGCGGGAGGAATGGGGCTTTGACGGCTTTGTGGTTTCAGACTGCGGCGCTGTGGCTGACACTTATACCAATCCAATGTTCTCCATGTCACCGAACATGCACTCCGGGCATTTCTATGCAAAGAATATGGAAGAAGCTTCGGCCATGACCTTGATTGCAGGAACGGATATGAGCTGTGGCACAGAACACAAAAAGTCACTGTTAATGGCGGTCCAGCAAGGTCTGATCCAGGAGGAAATCATTGACCGCGCGCTAATCCGTATCTTCACTACAAGATTCCGTCTTGGTTTATTCGATGATAAGGAAAGGGTTCCTTACAGCCATATTGGCAAAGAATATATCTGCAGTAAGGGGATGGCAGAGCTTGCCGTCGACATAGCAAACGACACCATTGTCCTGTTAAAAAATGAGAAGAACCTTCTGCCAATCCAGAAGGATCAGGTAAAGAGCATCCTGGTTGTGGGTCCGAACGCAATTTACCGTGAGCTGGGCGGCTACAGTGCCGGCAGCATGTCAGTAGTAGTTGACACGGTCATCAATGTCCTTGCGCTGGATGGTATCAAAAATGAAGTGGCTGGAACCGGAATTGAGGTCCGTTACGAAAAGGGCTGGTGCACGGATAAGGAATTTGGCAAATCAGGCCTGATGGATATGCTTCCTGGTATGGATCAGGAAGGAATGGCAGAAATGATGGGTGATTTCTTTGGCCCTAATGTGAATCCTCAGGATGCTGCAATGGCCTTTATGGCTCCGAAGAAATTCCAGCCGGAGGATCCGGATAAATGTGTTGACAATGAGGTGCTGATGGAACGCGCCTTAAAGGCGGCAGAAGAAGTGGATTATGTAATCGTGGTTGCCGGTACGGATGCAACCAACGCCTCTGAGGAGCATGACCGGGAAACCCTGGATTTACCTTACGGGCAGGATGAGAAAATTAAAAAGCTGCTGGAGGCCAATCCGAATACCGTTGTCGTATTGACCACACTCGGTGCAGTTACCGGCGAATTTATTGACCGGGCACATACTCTGGTAAATGCCCATTTCGCAGGGCAGGAACAGGGAACCGCGATGGCTAATGTACTGTTTGGAAAGGTGAATCCAAATGCGAAGCTAACCGCAACCTGGTACCGCTCCCTGTCAGATCTTCCCCATGTCAATGATTATGGCTTGAGAAAGCACGATACCCTGGATTTAAAAACACGTACTTATATGTATTTTGAAGGTGATGTATTATTCCCCTTCGGCTATGGCCTCAGCTATACTAATTTTGAATATTCCAACCTGGTGATCAACCGTAAGGAATTTGATGCAAATGAAAAAATAGAGGTAAGCTTTGACCTGCAGAACACAGGCAAAATGGACGGCGCTGAAATCGTTGAATTATATGTTTCCAAGGTGATTCCAGCTGGAACATCGGATAATAAGCCTTTCCGTCAATTAAAGGCCTTTGATAAGATTTGGCTGAAAGCGGGAGAGAAGAAACGGGTAACCTTGGAGCTTCCGGTTTCTGATATCACCTTCTGGAGCTATTTGAAAAAGAAGATGCTTGTAGAACCAGGCACCTATAAGCTGGAGATTGGAAAAAGCTCCGCGGATATTGTTTTGGCGGCCGAGGTTGGTATTACAGGTGAATGGAGGGCTGCCCTCAGCAATGTTTATGCCCATAGCAGCAAGCAGGTGCTTGAGCAGGGCGAAAAGGCAGTGATTGAAGTAGCCGCAACGCTTGAGGATACGGTACATCTTAAGGCAAAGGAGTATATGATCCAGTATCAAAGTACGGATTCTACAGTTGTAGATATTGATCCTGATGGTGTAGTAACAGCTCTGGGATCTGGTACGGCTATCATTGTTGTAACCGTTCAGTATGAAAATATTACGAAAAGTACGAAAGTAGCATTCGCAGTTAGATAGTTAATGATATTACAATAACCTTTAGGGATTGCTTTATAAAGCAGGTTTTATGAAGCAATCCCTATAACAGGATGAAGCATAAATAATATCACCTTTATAAGGGTTCATGGTATAGAGGCCTTGGCTCGGATCGGAGATTTTGCCTGGAGCAAATCTGCTTTATGAACGGTCTATATTATAGAGGTCTACGGTATGGAAGAAGGATAATAGAATGAAGCATGACATAAAACAATGTGGCGGAATGGAAGGCAGACCGGTACTTGGACTATCACCGGAGGGTAAGCTGTGGCAAAGGCTTAAGGTTGGTGTCTGGGAAGAGTTAAAGTTTAATGAGATATACCAGGACTATTATCCGCCCTGCAGCTTTACAGCGTTAGAATGCTTTGACCAGGGCTTTATTGCGGCGGGACTGTCCGAAGAGGATGGGTATCCCTGTGTCTTCCAATCCCTCCTTGGAGGTGTCTGGGATCAGATGAACCTGACAGCAACATCACCGGTATCCGGCCTTTGGCGTGCTTCAGGGAGGGTAAACGGCATCCTCTGTGATGAAATGACAAAGCAGGTCTTTCTCTTATGCGGCAACGGGGAGCTGGTAACTCTTCCGGATTGCCCAAAATGTGTCCGGATAAAGAAAGTAGCAGACGTTGGCATCATGGAAGGCAATATAGACGGGGATGCCCTGCAGCTCCTCCTTGAAAACGGTGAAAGACTTCGGCTCCCTCTCCGTGAAGCAGTGCAGTTTAGAATATCCCTTAGCTATGCCAGACAGCAGCTGGCAAAGGGAGGCATCCTGGTAGATCTGCGCGGGGTGGAAGGGCAACAACAGGCAGGAGAGAAATTAGAAGGAAGTATTCCACTATCTCCCCTGGAGCTTCCGGACTGGCTTGGCAATATAGCAAAGGAGTCTTTTATCGTCTTCTTTTGTAGCTATGGTATCAATGCGGATGAAGCAGTAAGATATGCCCGTTCCCAAGGGTTTGTTAATTCTTTTTCTGTGGGAGGAATAAAAAAAATGTTCCATATCGGCTAATGCAGACTAAGTCAAGCTCTTCCAAAGCTTGTCTGTCAATGTCCTGTAGATACCAAAGTAAAATAATGTTTCGGTTTATCGTTGAAGAGATAATATCTGCAATGATAAGCCGGAATTTTTTTTATTAAAAATAAGCCCTAGATAAAAGGGAATCACTTTTAGCTAATTATAAAATTTTGATTATGGCATGGATTGGATATTATTGCAAGAGCTTTATGGCAATTCATCCCACAACCTTAGAGGCAGGAGTCTTCTTGCGGAGTATGAATAAAATTAGATGGTTAATATTATTTGACAGCGGCCAGTGATTAAAACTATACTAATAACAAAATAATGATATTATTATAATAGTATTATTGAGATGAAAAAAAACACGAATAGAAGGGGGTATGAGAATGGAATATTCAAAGCTTAAGGGAGTTAAAAATCCGGTTTCCCGGATTATATACGGAGCTGCCACTCCTCAAATGTGGGGCGGAAAAGATGCTGCTGAGACTTTAGACTGTGCTTATGAAGCAGGAATAACAGCCTTTGATACGGCAAGGGGCTATGGGGGCAGCGAGGCATCCTTAGGAGACTGGGTATCAAAGCGCGAGAACCGGGACAAAATCACGATTATTACCAAAGGCTGTATGATTGGGACAGACATTAAAATCACACCAGAATTAATCAAAGGTGAATTGGAAGAGTCATTGAAAAACTTGAAAATGGACTTTGTGGATATTTATTTCCTGCATAAAGATGATAAGACCACCAATGTGGGGGCGATTATTGAAACGCTAAATGAGTTACAGTCTGCTAATAAAATTGGTATATTTGGCGTTTCTAACTGGGCCAGGGGCAGGCTCGAAGAGGCTCAGGAATATGCCTATAAGAAAGGTTTAGAGGGTTTTTCAGTTGCCCAACAATGCTATAGCTACCTGGAGCAGATAGAGGATCCCTTCGATAGTATTTGCCTTGCCGGGGAAAGGAACAAAGAGGAACGGGAATGGTACCGCAGGAATCAAATGCCCGTATTTGTATACTCCGCCCTGGCCAGGGGCTTCTTATCAGGAAAAGTGAAGTCCACAGATCCTTTGGATAAAGTAAAAGGCATGTTTTTTGAAGGCTTCATCAAAGAATACTATCATCCGCAAAATATGGAACGGCTTTCAAGATTGGAGCAGTTGGCGGAGAAAAAGAAAACTACGGTGGCGGAGCTGGCACTGATCTATTTGTTTCAAGCACCCTTTGATGTCTATGCAATTACAAGCCCCTCCGCTAAGCATGTGGCAACGACAGCCGGTACCGTGGGGCAATGGCTCAGTGAGGCTGAATATCTTTGGCTCGAAGAAGGGCAAGATAAAAATTAATAAAAATTTCAGGTATTGACAAAGGGATATTAAATTGTTAGAATAAGAAAAATTAATGAAGGTCAGCAATGTCAGCATGATTGCTACAGGCCTTAAGCCTTCATTATATAAAAAAAGAAAAGGCTATGAAAAGAAGTAGTACATATGAAGGATATTTCAGAGAGAAGATGGTTGGTGCGAATCTTTATGGAGTTTGTATGGAAGCAGTCTTGGAGCTTTGGACCGAACGGATGCATAATAAAATCCTAGTAGGCTTCAACGTATTCCCACGTTACAGGGAGGCAGTATGATTGTACTGGCAGAGTGCAGAGAGGTGTCTCTGAATTTAGGTGGTAACACGGATGATATATTCGCCCTAAACGTTTTAAATGACGTTTAGGGCTTTTTTTATTCCTGGCTAATCTAGGCTCTGTCAATTGCGAAGCTGTACAGTCCGTGAAAAATAGCGGTAGAGCGTCGCAATTACTACTAACAAAAGTGAAGAGGAGGATTTTTATGAGAAAATTGGCTAAATCTACAAGGTTGGACAATGTATGCTACGATATCAGGGGACCGGTTATGGATGAGGCAAACAGGATGATATCGGCAGGAATCGATGTATTAAAGCTGAACATCGGAAACCCTGCGCCCTTTGG
This sequence comes from Mobilitalea sp., assembly GCA_029974875.1. The sequence goes on along the minus strand of JARKQP010000447.1, from coordinate 23,458 downwards.
CTTTCGGGCACCGGAGGAAATAATCCGGGCCATGTCGGTGCAACTGACGGACACGGAAGGATATTCTAATTCCAAGGGCATCAGGTCAGCCAGAATTGCCATTGCAGAGTATTGCCAGCAGAAGAATATCCCCAATGTGACCATAGATGACATCTATACGGGAAATGGCGTCAGTGAATTAATCACTTTATCCCTGCAGGCTTTACTGAACCCAGGAGACGAGATTCTGGTTCCGGCTCCGGATTATCCCCTCTGGACGGCATCCGTCATCCTGGCAGGAGGGAATACAATCCATTATATCTGTGATGAGGAGGCAGAGTGGTGTCCGGATATCCAGGATATTAAAAGGAAAATAACGCCTAATACCAAAGGGATTGTCGTAATCAACCCAAACAATCCGACAGGAGCCCTCTATCCAAAGGAGGTTCTGGAGGAAATCGTCCAGCTGGCAAGGCAGAATAACCTGATTATATTTGCAGATGAGATCTATGACCGGTTGGTAATGGATGACCAGGAGCATATTGCAATTGCTTCCCTTGCCCCTGACCTGCTGACGGTAAGCCTCAACGGATTATCAAAATCCCATCAGATTGCCGGTTACCGCTGTGGCTGGATGTGCCTGTCCGGCGACAAGTCCCATGCAAAGGGATATATCGAAGGAATTAACCTGCTTTCCTCCATGCGGTTATGTTCCAATGTTCCGGCACAATCACTGATTGAAGCGGCATTGAAACATACGGATGAGACAAAGCAGCTGCTGGTAAAGGGCGGGCGTGTCTATGAGCAAAGGGAATTCATATACAATGCGTTAAAGGAGATTCCCGGAATCAGTGCCGTTAAGCCAAAGGCAGCCTTCTATATTTTCCCGAAAATTGATACGAGGAAATTTAACATCCGGGATGATGAGAAGCTGGTATTGGATTTCCTAAAGGAAAAGAAGATTTTATTGACCCATGGGGGCGGTTTCCATTGGGAACAGCCGGATCATTTCCGTATCGTATACCTGCCGGAGCTGGAGCAGCTTAAGACGGCTGTGGATTCCTTGAAGGATTTCCTTGCTACTTATATACAATAGCTGTGTAATAACAGGAATTCAAAATATCCATAATACACGCTCCAAAATATCCAGAGGTTGACAGTAACGGGCAATTAAAACTATACTAATATTAAGGAATGAGCAGGCTTTAAAATAGAATAACTTTTGGGATTTGCAATAAAAATAAAAGGGGGAAGGTGTCTTATGTTATCGAAGAATTTTAGTTTTCAATCCGGCGATGGAACGGAGGTTTTCGTCTACCATTGGAGCCCTGAGCCTGATACAAAAGTCAAGGGTATGGTTCAAATAGCACATGGTATGGCAGAGACGGCAGCCAGATATGAGCGGTTTGCCGAGGTTCTGACAAAGAACGGATATCTTGTATACGCAAATGACCATAGGGGACATGGAAAAACAGCGGGCAGCCTTGAAAAGGTCGGTTATCTGGCAGAGGAAGATGGTTTTGGGTGGATGGTCAAGGATATGCATCAGTTAACGACCTTGATAAAAGAGGAACATCCCGGCCTGCCCGTATTTTTATTCGGGCACAGCATGGGCTCATTTGCTACCCAGAGATACCTTATGCTATTCGGTAAGGAACTGAAGGGGGCAATTCTATCCGGCTCCAACGGTGCCGCAGCGCTGCTGCATAACCTTGGATTTATGGTTGCCGGCTGGGAAGTGAAAAAGAAGGGCAGAAAAGTAAAAAGTGAAAGGATGAACCAGCTTTCCTTTGGGAGCTTTAATAATGCATTTAAGCCAAACCGCACTGAATTTGACTGGCTGAGCAGGGATAATGATGAGGTGGATAAATATATCAAGGATCCTTATTGCGGCGATGTCTTTACGGCAGGCTTCTTCTATGATTTTATGAAGGGCTTAAAGGAAATTGATAAGGCAAGTAATGTGGCCCTGATACCAAAGGATCTGTCCATCTACATCTTTTCCGGCGGTAAAGACCCGGTCGGCGGTGCCGGAAAGGGCGTAAACAAGCTGTACCGGGCTTATAAAAAACAGGGTATTTTGGACGTTACGGTCAAGCTTTATCCTGACGGAAGGCATGAGATGCTCAATGAAACGAACCGGGAGGAAGTTATGGGGGATGTTGTGGCTTGGATGAGTGCAAGGAATGCCGGATAGATAATAAATGTTTCACCAAATGCTATAATAGAATCCTGCTCCGTTAACATTATTTTAAGATTGATGAAAATTATGATATCATTTATGAGGCCTGTGAAAGGGCAAGCCAACTGCTGACTTAAAGGTGTTTTATCAAGGATAAAAAAGGTGATAGACTATTAAATGGAATGACCCATAAAATAGTCTATCACCTTCTTATGTTATGTTGACTTAATCTTATTTAGTGCTTCTTGCAGCTGCCTCCCTTTAGCAGGAGCCACCGCACATGGAAAGGATCAGTATCAGCGGCAAAATGCCATCCAGTCCGTTATTACAGCCACAGGAATCATTGCAGCCGCAGCCGCCAAGTATACCGTTATCACCACCGCATAAGCAGAGTAATAAGATGATCATAAGCATAGGGTTCATACCGCTTTCTTTAGAATCACAACCACAGGATAAAGCTGAAAGTAAGTTACTCATATGAGAACCTCCAGAAAATGTTTATAGTTTATCATATGAGGTGCCCCAATATATTTGCATCTGTCAATGTGACAATGTTACCATGCCCCATTATCGGGAAAATTCTACTTTTTTACCTGCTGTACAAAATGCAAAAAATATGCAATAATCACCATGGAAGGTATAAAAAGGCTTGTTTGCTTGGGCGAATCCGGAGGTTTTACTTAAGAAATGAGCTGGAACTGGAGGTATAAAGAATATGATCTGGAGGAATACAGCATGGTGCATCTAATAACGCAACTGGATCAAAATATACTATACTGGATACAGGAGAATGTACGGAATCCATTCCTGAACCCTATCTTTATATTTGTCACGAGACTGGGAGATGGAGGGTTTATTTGGCTGGTGACGGCTTTTGTTCTGCTTTTGGTTAAGAAATACCGGAAATCAGGACTAACAATCTTATTGTCCCTCATCGTTTCTACGATTTTAGTAGATGAAATACTAAAGAAGATTGTCTGCCGTGCCCGTCCCTTTCATGCGATGCCCGGATTAACTGCCCTGATTCCGGAGCCGGGGAGCTATTCCTTCCCATCAGGGCATACTACGACGTCATTTGCGGCGGCAACCGTGATAATGCTTTGCCTGCCAAGAAAATATGGAATCATCGGATATTTTCTTGCCGGCTGCATTGGCTTCTCACGGATGTATCTGGGGGTTCATTATCCTTCCGATGTACTGGCAGGCATTATGCTAGGTATCCTGATAGGAGCGGGGATCTTTTGGGTAATGAAGCCGTCCAAATTCAAAAGAGAATGAAATACAGTATTACTAATGAAATACGTGCTACTAATAAAATAAGTATGACTAATGAAATACAGTATAACTAATGAAACACAGTATAACTAATGAAACACAGTATACTAATAAAACACAGTATAATTAATGAAACACAACTCATTAAAATGTAATATTATATATCAAGAGGAACCAAATTATTATTTAACATTTCTTTGATTTTAAGGACAACACCATCGTCATTGTTACTTGGGGCTTTAAACCGGGCAGCTTCCAAAAGCTCGGGATGTGCATTTTCCATAGCATAGCTGTAATATGCACTTTTCATCATTTCCAGATCATTTAAATAATCCCCAAATACCATGGTTTCCTGTTCCGTTATGTTCAAAGAGGCTTGAAGCTCCTGGATGGCGTTCCCCTTATTCACACCCTTTATCATTATATCGAGCCATGAGTGGCCTGCAAGGCTGACCTGCAGGGTGGATTTAAAATCGTCAAAGCCGAGATAGCTGTTTTGTTCTGCACCGGCAAGGTCACATACGGAATATTTCACTACATTGGATTGAACTTTTGTTACATCCGGCACGAGGGTATACTTGAAATAGTAATTTTCTAATTCCTTAATGAAGTCCGGATCATCCTCCTCTATATAAGCGCCTTCCGGAGTACACAGGACGGAGTAGGCTTTCGGTATTTTCCTTGTGACATTCGCCAGCCTTGTAATAGTATCCGAGTCCAGCGTATGGATCGTCAGAATTTTATTCTGGTAAACCACATGGGAACCATTTTCGGCGATGAAAAGTATATTCGATGTATCGATGCTGAAAGAGTTTAAGAGAGACAGATAGGGTCTTCCGCTGGCAAGGGAAAATAGGATGTTATTTTCCTTCAAGGTATGTAATATGGCAGGCAGCTCACCGGAGTGAGTGCGGTCGCTGCGCAGTAGGGTACCGTCGATGTCAGTTGCAATTAATTTGATCATAATATTCTCCGTTATTTTTGATGATTCTTCTGTTAGTGGTCTGAAAATGCTAGCATTAATATAACATCACGTGATAGGAATGTAAAGGTTTAATTATATGTATAGACAGAATATTATTATGTAAACTAATTTAAAAGATTAAATTGTAGTAAAGCAAAATTGCGGAAATTCTAAGAGGCCGAAATTCTAAAGAGCTGAAATTTTAGAGAGCCAAATTACAAAAAACGAAAATTATACAGAAGTAAATTATAAAAGACTAAAGACTATAAATGTGGGAGATTCAAAATGAAATTAAAGCTAAACCAGATACATCATGTAGCAATTATCGTATCAGACTACGAAAAATCAAAGGATTTTTATGTAAACAAATTAGGCTTCACTGCCATACGTGAAAATTACCAGGAAGAAAGGAAGAGCTATAAGCTAGATGTAGCCCTGGGCGATTGTGAGCTTGAGATATTTAGCATGCCCAATCCGCCAAAGCGCGTTAATAATCCCGAGGCATGCGGGTTACGGCATTTGGCATTTAAGGTAACTAATATCGAAGAAACCATAGTCCAGTTAAATGACATGGGTATCGAATGTGAACCGGTTAGAATGGATACCTATACGAACAAGAAAATGACATTTTTTAAAGATCCGGATGGATTACCGCTGGAATTGCATGAATGAGAGATCCACACAACGAATCATAAAAATAGTTAGTATCCATAAATAGTTACTATCCATAAAAAGAGCGGGTATCCATTAACCGTCAATACTAACCGTCAATATTAACCACAAGAAGGTACAATAAAATGAAAATCACAATCGAAACCATTGGAAAAGAGCAGGAGGAAGAGATTCTCATACGGTGTCATGAGGTAACGGATGAGATAGTATCCTATGTCAATAGCTTCAAAAAGCAGGAGAAGGAGCTGATTGGCTATATGCAAAATGATATACATAGGATATTATTTGGTGATGTGTACTATTTTGAGGCGGTAGAGAACAAGGTTTTTATTTATTGCCAAAGTAAAGTCTATGAATCCAAGCTAAAGCTATATGAGCTTGAGCAATTATGTGAGCATAGGCGTTTCTTCCGCTGTTCCAAATCAATAATATTAAACATCGAAAAGATCACCCTGGTTCGCCCATCCATTAGCGGCAGATTTGAGGCGGTTTTAGATAATAAGGAAACAGTGGTCATATCCAGACAATATGTACCACAGCTTAAAAGCAAGATTGGGTTAGGAGTGTGATAGCATATGAAAAAGACAAATCTATTCAGTAGTATGGTCCGGGACTATTTTATTATTTTTACGGCCATTATCTTAGTAACGGCACTGCTTAATCCGTCCCATGCATTTACTTTCAGGGAAATCCTGCTATCGGCCTTATTTGCACTTGCCGGAGATCTTCCAGCCCTTGTTTATTATACAAGGAAGGAATTATCCTACAAAAGCAAATGCATCCGTACAGTCGTACACTTTGTTCTCCTGGAGGCTGTAATCATTACCTTTGGCAATGTTATGGGGCAGGTATCAGAAGTGAGGGAGAGCGTGTTGCTGGCGTTGGAGGTTTTATTGATTTACGTCCTTGTGATATTCGTTACCTGGCTGATTGACCGGAAAACCGCTAAGGATATCAACCAGCAGCTGGCGAATCTTAGGTCAGGAAGAAAAGAATAAGCCTAATATGGAATAAGTTTCGCATTTGCAGAAGGGTCTTACAGCTTACCGCCCATTTGATACAGCTTATCAGCCCGCAGCATCAACATGGGCATCCCTATATTTACTTTCTATTTTCTGTATGTTATTTTATGCATAGAATTATAAGGAAGATGAGAGGATCACTATGGCAAACATAATATTTATATTTTTTTTAGTATTTGAGATCGCATTTGCAATCTATTGTCTAAGGACAAAAGGCGCAAACGTAATGGTAAGGTGCTATTTACGCCTGGCAGCCTTTATAATGTTTCTAATACTTTGTGTGACGAAAATAATAGTTTGGGATATGCGCTGGTACCTTCTGGGAGCTTTATTGTTATTCCTGGCGGTCAGAGGGGCATATGTTTTAATTATATCCAAAAGAAAAATAAGAAAATTCAGCCGGAGAAATATCATCTTGAAAGCATTTTCCATGATTTTGCTGTCCGCAGTGGCACTTGTTCCGGCTTTTCTTTTCCCCCAGTATGAAGAACCGGAGCCCACAGGAAAATTCGGTGTCGCCACGGCAGAATTTACTTATACAAGCGATACTATTACGGATTATTTTACGGGTGGTAAACGACAGGTGAATCTTGGCTTCTGGTATCCGGAGAATGCGGACGGAAAATATCCGCTGCTGGTCTTTTCACATGGTGCATTTGGCATCAGGGACAGTAATTTTTCTGCCTTTGAAGAGCTGGCCAGCCATGGTTATGTGGTTTGCTCCATTGATCATCCGGGGCATTCCTTTTATACCAAAGCAGAGGATGGGCATGTGGTAACTGTCAACCGGGCATATATGAACGAGGTGGTCAATTCCAATAAAGATGACTATTATACCAAGGAAGAGGTATATGGGCTCATAGAGAAATGGATGAAAATCAGAACGGAAGACATTAATTTCACGATTGATACCATCCTGGAAAATGTTTCGCAAAGCTCAGCTTTGGCTGATCCGGCACCGGCAGATGCAGAACCGGAAGAGGATGCGAACTCCCTGCAGACCCAACAGGATGGCAGGATGAAGCTATATCAAATCATTGATAGCAATAAAATCGGTGTATTCGGGCATTCCATGGGTGCTGCCGCAAGCGTATGGATCGGAAGGGAACGTGCCGATGTGAATGCAGTGATTAATATTGACGGTCCGTATTTTAGCGAGATGGTCTATGATGCCGGTGCAGACGAATTTGTTGCGGTCAGGAAGCCCTATGACACGCCGATCCTTAATATCTATTCCGACCAGGTATGGGTGCAGCTGCAGGACGGCACGGATACAGGGGTATATGCGGGCAATAAAATTTCGGACCAGATATGTGCGGAAAGCTATGATGTATACCTGAAGGGTACAAAGCACCTGACCCTTACAGACCTGTCCCTATCTTCCCCTTTTCTTGCTTATTTATTAAACGGGGAGGGAGATAAGGTTGACGCGAAGGAGAGTATCAGGCTTGAAAATAGGCTTATACTGGAGTTTTTTGATGATGTATTAAAGGGAGACGGGAAATTTTCTTCTGAAGGAGTATATGGGGAATAGCTTCTTGCACATCTCTAAGCATAAAGGCTCTCCAACTGCATAGCTGCCGTTGGAGAGCTCCTAAAAGTGACCTATTATTAAAATCTGCCATTTCAATTAAAATTTTGCCACTTCAATTATTAACCTGTCACTTCATAAGCAGGCAATTTAACCTTTTTCTTAGGTATAACTGTCAAGCTTGTCCGGCTTATGTTATCCATTATCATATGGAGCGGCACGGGATATCAAAAATTAAATTCGTTCCCCCAATCAAAATCCCCAGATTCATCTAAACTTTTAGGCCAATGACTGCACCATTCCGGTACGACGGGATTTTCAACCCTATCAAGGCTTGGCGTATACGGCTTTATGTCAAGCACTGGCGTTCCATCATTAGCGTCAATATAGGCAATTTGGATGATTCCCTTTGAAAAGTCAGTATAAATAACCTGTGCCGTAGTCAGTGCAATAGGATTTGGGCGGATAGGCGACCTTGTAGCAAATATCCCCATTACAGGCGGAGCCTTTTTATATGGCTGTGACGCTTCAAGTGTACCCCTTGCTTTCTCGCTGTCAAACTCACTGAACCACCAGATAACATTGATATGGCTAAACCCGTTTAATGCTTGTAACGCAGGGATAAACTTTGGCTCAAGCTCAATGAACATTCCGTCATCGTTTATGTTGATCTTACCGATGGGGTTTACCTCAAAATTCTGCATAGTGCATACCTCCATGATTAATTTGATTAACTTGCAAATTCAGTGTAGACCCTCACATCATGTGAGAGTCAATAGCAAAAAGACGTCTTGCAAAATCTTTAAAACATTTTTTAGTCTATCTTTTCCAACGGTATTTGAATTTCGGTCAGGTACTTGTCCGGGTTTTCCTCATTCCATGGCCCACGATGAACAATTTGCCTGCTCGGTCCACCCATTTTGTATTGGCTATGTACTTGCAACCAGCTTGCAAAGGCAAGGTACGCACCCGCAATGTTTTTAAAAGACCCATATACCATAGTACATGCCATAATTGGCACAGGATCTGTATTCCGATAGGTAAAACCACCCATATCTGTTCCGATCCGGGCCACGGGAGCGCATATTTCAATATCAACGTCTGTTTCCCTATAATCTGTGTCGTGATAAATGGTAAAGGTATTGTTTGAAACGGAAATATTATTTTCGTCTGCAAAAGCCGACATTTCCTTCCACAATTGACCCTCGGCATAATAATCAGGTACAACCCGCCTTAAAGAAAATACCTGATAACTGGGTATGGATTTAATGGAAACATTGTAATGTATCGTTATCTTTTCCTGCCGGATATCCCTTTTCGCCAGTTCAATTTTAGATAGCTTATCCTGCTCGGCCTTAATCATGTTCTCAATTTCTACATGTTTCTTATCAAGCTGATCCGTTATAAATTCATCATCCCAATGATCAAGTGCAACCGCAATTTCAGAAACGTTAAATCCTAAATCCCGCAAAAATATTATTTTATTTAAGACAGGAATTTGCTCTATGGAATATAACCTGTAATTTGTAAACTTATCTGTTTCAGCAGGCGTTAATAATCCCATTTCATCGTAGTATCGTAACATCCGGATTGACACTTGTGTTAATTTGGAAAATTCACCTATTTTGAACATATACGCACCTCCATATTTACTTCAGATTTGCTTTGATTTATAACTGTTACAGGAGTACTAATTGTCGGACCGCTCTATGGATCATAGTCAAGATCCCAATCAATTTTTATTTTATCATAAAAAGCCTATAGACTACTAGAGCTTATTCACACCCGGGGTTAATGTCATTATTGGTAAGATATCACTGTAGCATACCAGGTACAAAATAGAAGAGGGTATGTCCACAAACTAATTGTGATTATACCGACACGCGAATCGTTTAAATAATAGCGTAATTGAACGTAATGCACCAGATATATTATGCTTTATTAAAATGATTGCCATGAAGTAGAATAGTTGCTAATATTTCTGGACAATATCTTTAAAAATATTTGTATAATTGTAAAATTGAGGTATAATTTTTATATGCATCATAGGCCTGCTTTTCCCGTTGATGAGAAATTGGAACGTATAACTGAAATATTTAATATCGGATTATTTAATATCGGGATTTTCAAAAATGAAAACTCTTTCTGCTGATTGTAAAATTGGCGACAACATCTATTGATGCAAATAGAATAGCTGGTCTTATTATTGATAGAAAGGAGAATTGAACAATGAGACTAATTGATATATCCCACGTTCTTAATGAAGATACACCAATTTATCCTGGGGACTATAAAACTTCCCTACAGGAATACAAGACATTAGATAAAGATTACTATTGTTCATACTTATTATCTACATGCCTACATACGGGTACGCATATTGATTTACCAATGCATCTGATAAATGACAATAGGGTTGTTGCAGATTTTGATCTTGATCATTTTGCCGGGAAGGGCGTACTGCTGGATGTTCGGGGCGAAAATCCAATCCGTCTGAAATCTTATTACAAAGAAATGATTTCAGACGGATGTGTTGTGCTGCTTTACACAGGTTTTGACAAATATTATAACGAAGAAGAATATTTTACACACCATCCGGAAGTAAGTGATGAATTAGCAGATTTTCTACTTTCAAGAAAAATCAAGATGTTGGGTATGGACATGCCATCCCCGGATTTTCCACCGTTTACTATTCATAAAGCATTATTGTCTAATGATATATTTGTTTTAGAAAATATTACAAATTTACAGGATCTACTTGATGTAAACAGTTTTGAGGTCATGGCGTTCCCTTTGAAAATTTCAGCAGAAGCAAGCTTTGTTCGGGCTGTTTGCCGAGTTGATTAACATCCTAAGGTGTAAAAGAAGAGTAGGAATGACAAACGATGAAGATGTAATGGAGTATTTTGAAAATATTATCATACCGCGCTTTGGGTTTAATTTTTTTAATTGATAATATTCGGTAGAAATAATCATAAAATTTGATCGTCCAGATGCCAACGAGTTAGCGGATTTGGCGTTATGCCTCAATAGGAGATAGGTGGTGGTAAAGTGCCCCAGGTTCATTATAATTATGATGAAATTAAGCGCAAGTTAAGAAAACTAAAAAAGCTTGAGATAAAAGTTCGTTTAAATAAATCTGACGTACAGAAAAATAACAAGAAATCATTAAGTGAATTTGAAAATGCAGAACTTGTATGGAATAAATTTTTTGACCTAAAAGATGAATCCACAGAGAAAGCAAAATATTCCATCAAAAGGTTAGCCTTAATGAGTAAAGATGAATTTAAGGATGTAATTAACGAGTATTTTTATTATGTATATTACCGTTGTTACAAAGAAGGCGGATTTACAGATGCTACAATAATTGATGAAGAAATCCTTACACAATTAGGGCTTCCGATATATGCAGATAATGCTGAAGTAAAAAGGAAGTTTAGGGAGCTTGCCAAAACATATCATCCTGATAATGGTGGGGACAGTGCTAAATTTATAGAAGTAATGGAGAAATATAAGAATATAAAAGGTTGAGATGGGATGTTTATTGAATCAATTTTTCTTATAGTAAACAATATTCCCAATTATGCGTCAAGGCAAAGGCATCTTTATTATGGAGAATAAAAATAATGGAATATAAATATACAAAAAATGAAAATTATGAGGATTACGCTAGTGGAAGAGTATTATATCATGTAGGTGGTGAACCCACCTTCCCAGTAAGATTATCTTTGGAGATATATGAAAGATGTTTGCAATATTCCAATAAAAAGAAGGATATTTCTCTTTACGATTGTTGTTGTGGAGGAGGATATATGCTTACAATACTAGGATTATTAAAGAGTAACTCGATATCATCGCTTTATGGAAGCGATATAAATTCAGAGAGTTTAAAATTAGCGGAAGATAATCTAGGTCTTTTAACAAAGTCTGGAATTAGTAGACGAAGGGATGAATTAGAAGCTTTATACCAAAAATATAAGAAAGTATCCCACACAGAAGCATTGCATAGCATTGATAGGATGGAACAACGATTAACCAAAGATATAAAAACTTCTGTATTCAAACGGAATGTTTTTGAGGTAAGTGACCTGTCATTCATCCCCGATATTATCATTACCGATGTCCCTTATGGTAATATGGTTGAATGGGATGAGGGTCGTGGAGGTATCAATCAAATGATGAATGCCTTATCATCAGTGTGTGGGAATGAAACAATAATTTGTGTCTGTACGGACAAAAAACAAAAAATACAAACTGATATTTATCAAAGACTTGAAAGACAGTTAATAGGTAAGAGAAAATTTGAAATATATAAGAAAAAGGTATTTGAGACTCTTTATGCCATATGAAAACCTATGAATTACCGGCAAAAACCACAGTTGCTATTTAGTACTATAATAGCTGCAAAAAGACACTATGTTACCATTTTTGTGTCACTCTTTTAACTGGATAGAGCACCATGAATAGTAGATGTACGATATTTACCAGATTTGTGTACCTCGACAAATGGGCATGGGCAAACTGGTAGTCATGAATATTTATATCAAAGCAAACATAACTATTCGCAAAACCTAAGTTTAACGAATAGTATACAGTTGCTGACCACAGGATGGTTAAGCAACTGTTTTTTATGCCTAACATGGCAGAAAGCGAGGAAAAAATGAAACTGAACGGACAATTTGAATTTATCGGGATTGAGACAATCCAGGGTAAAAAAGACACTACAAAGGTATACCACAATGTTGCCCTCATGCAGGGTGTTGACGTTGTGAAAGTATTCATCAATGATGATACGTTGAAGCTGTTTGACGGTATCAAGCGTATGGACAAAGTTAGCTGTGACCTCCGTATTAGTATCGGCTCTGACCGGTCCTACGTGAATATTGACAAAGTCGTTAAAGTCCAGTAGTTGACCTGGCGTTTGTCAAGAAAAATCGTGGTCTCCTATTTTTCTTGACAAACATTATTAGTTGACATAATAGCTTGGGGTGGGATTCACGTACTTTGGGAATCCTGCCTTAGGTGCCAATGGTTTTGATCCTAGTGATCTTTAAAAATCTGACCGAAAAGGCGGTGTATACATGGATTATACCCAACAACTGACAGATATTCAAATGGCAATAGGTGCAACCAATACGATATTACAGGGGATTACTTCTCTTCTGATCTTCTTTGTGATCGTCATTCTGTTGCACTATGCATATAAGTTTTTCAACATGTTTTTTAAATAGCCTAGCATGGCAGAAAAGGAGGAAAAATGTATGTTAGATACTGTAATTACCGGAACTATGCTTAATGGGGTTCTGGAAGAGATTATTGGTCTGCTTCCTGTCGTAATCCCGGTAATGGTTGGCTTTATTGCATTGCGCAAGGGTATTGCATTCGTACAGGGTGTATTACACAGTGCGTAACTTTCAACCTCTTGGGGTGGGGAATTATCCCCACTCCAATTTTTATGGAAAGGATGATTAAATTATGGAAAATCAAAAAGCAGGGATTCTTTCGTTACGGAATAAATTCGTGGTATTTATCGTTGTTTTTGGGATCGGTATGTTTATAAGTGGATTGTTTTATGGTAAAGCTTATGCATTTACAACGGATGCTCAGGCAATGGCTTCGTTTAAAGAGAGAGTAAATAACATGAGCCACGAAATGGGAGGTTCCCCATATTATGTACTTGGTAAGTCAACGGATGGTTATTATTATGGTTATGCATGTAAGCAAAAAATGTATTATGATCAGCCGGGTGAAGCAATGGTAACTCCGGTTATTGGAGATTATGTATATTATTATCGGGCGCTTATAGGTGCCGATTCATTTTCTTATGTGCAAGGAAATAAAAATTCAATGCCGTTACGGACTGGCACGACACCGATATTGTCAAATTATAATGTGTATAAAAGTGACGGGACAACGGTTTTTTTTTCGCTACCGAAGGCTCCAATACTGAGCCAAATCCCACTCCAACAGTTCCTCCCGAAGGTAACGGTTCAAATCCTTGGAATCCTTCCGATATTACTGGCCTTTTTGGTTGGCTTTCTGGGATTGCGGAAGGCATTAGCAACGTTATCACAAATATTGCATCAGGCATAGCGACAATAACAAATAAAATAGCTTCTGAGGTCGGGCGTATTGTCGGTGGTATTGCGGATTTAGCCGTAAATATTACAGATAAAATCGCCCATGAAGCAGGTGTTATAGTTGGGAAAATAGCCGGAATTTCTACCAAGCTGGCAACCTTAGCGGATGAAATAAAGGAAGGAACCGAGAATGTATTAAAAGCGTTATTTGTCCCGGATGCCGAGGAAATGGGGAAAAAGTTCGGTTCCATGATGAAGAATTTTGCATTCGTGGACGATGTATCTGACCTAATGAAGGACATGAAATTATACCTCCTGGACGGGTCGAGCCAGGTTCCCAGGATTACGGTAAACCTGGCAAACACGGAAGGAAAATACAATTATGGCGGTAATGCATTTGTCCTTGACCTGACATGGTATGCAAGGTATAAACCGACTGTTGACAAGGTTGTTGTTGCCTTTGTTTATATTGCATTCATATTCCTGGTGTTTAAGCGTCTTCCGGAGATTATTAACGGCAGTGGTGCGATTACAGATAAGGGCATGGATATAAGCCAGGGGTTCCGGCAAAAAGGAGGTAAAAAATGATTACTGAATTATTGATGGACGGTCTTTTTGTGATTGTCAATACTCTCCTGTCCCCCCTCTCTTCCATCCAGTTTGACGTCAGTATGTCCAGTCTTGAACCTATGTTACAATATGTCCGCATGGCTATGTATATCATCCCTTTTGCACAGCTTACACCCATATTAGGGTTCATTGTCGGCATGATGGCATTCCGGGTAACCGTAACAGTAATAAAAACGATCTGGGATCTGCTCCCGGTGGTATAGGAAGGTGGTTTATGTTAGACTTATTTTTAAAGCTTATAATGGGATTTTTTGGTATGCTGAAATATCCCCTGTATTTTGTTGGCACTGCTCTCCTGCTTTTCTTCCTGCTTGTGTTTATTAACATCCTCATTTTGATGAAGCAGGGGAAAAGGTTTAAGAAGGGTCAGCATGTCCGGTTAAAGAAAAAAAGCATGTTGAGGAGGTTTATAATTGATGCCCCAAAGCAATATGCAAGCGATATGATAGACCGTGACCCGGAGTTTTTTAAATACCAGGGCTGTATTATATTTGTCGGCAGACAGGGACGTGGAAAGAGCATAGGAATGGTAGAATTTGCCCGGCGTATGCAACTGGAATACCCTTTATCCAAGTGTATATCCAACATTAAGTATAAATATGCGGATGATGAATTTAAGCATTGGAAAAAGCTGGTTAAATATAAAAATGGTAAACAGGGTGTTATCTGCATTATGGATGAGACACAGAACTGGTTTAGTAGTAACCAGAGCAAAAACTTCCCTCCTGAGATGCTGACGGTAATCACCCAGAACCGTAAAAACAGGAGGATTATATTGGGCACTGCCCAGTCATTCCACCTTCTTGCTAAGGCGTTACGTACCCAGGCAACGGAGGTCAGGGAATGCGTTACAATCCTTGGTTGTATTACGTTTGTAAGGCGTAGGGAGCCTATCCTGGATAGTGAAGGGAATATTGTCGAGTATAAAAACCGTGGGATGTATTTCTTTGTGCATGATAAGGCATTGCGTGAATGTTACGATACATATGCGGTTGTTGATAGCCTTTCCGATTCCGGGTTTCAGGATAAAGACTACCTGATTGAAAATGGTTGTGTGACCGTAAATATTGATAAAAAATAGAGGGGTTCCCCGGCTCGCCGGGGTGCTCCTATTTTTATCAAATTACGGACTAAAACCATCAATCGCTACTACGACTAAGCGATTGTTGGCTCATGGTTCAAAATGCTTGTAAGCCTTTAAAACCAATGGTTTGCCTTGAACCAAAGGGGTATGGAACATGGTTCAGCTTTGGTTCAGGATGGTTCAAAAAACACTTTAGGAGGTTTTCGGAATGGATTGGTATAGGAAATTGAAAATTCAGAAGGATATGTTGGAAGGTAATATAAACCGTATGTTTATAACCGATGATATGGATGAAATGGATGTAATGTATGAAACTGCTGTTCAGCGTCTAAATGCAATATATGAGGGTAACAAGAAAAGACTTGAGGAGGTAATGGAACATGAGTAAAATTGAAACATTTTAAGACCGGAAATTTGCTTTACTGCTCTACCCTGAGGATAAGACGCATGGGGAGGCATTGGAACGCATCAAGCGGTCATTTGACTATGCGGTGATCCTGCATGATAAGGACATTGACGAAAACGGGGAAGCAAAAAAACCGCATTGGCATGTAATCATAACGGTAGGCAATAACAAGCGTTGGAATTCAGCACTTGCTAAGGAACTTGGGATTGAAATGAACTACATAGAAAAGATCAGGAACCTTGACCGGGCGCTGGAATATCTCATACACCTTAATGATCAGGATAAGCACCAGTACAGCATTGACGAGGTTGAGGGGAGTTTAAAGACAAGACTTACTGCTAGTATTAACTCTTCTGACAAGACGGAAAATGAGGTCATAACGGAAATCATTGAATTTATTGAATCACAGGAATACAAGATCTCTTACACTTATTTCGCAAAATATTGCGCTAAATGCGGTTACTGGGACGTTTACCGCCGGGCGGGGGCGATCATAAACAAAATCGTTGATGAACATAATGACGAGGTCGAAATGCTGAACCGCATGAAGCGGGATGAAGCCAAAAGGCTCCGGGAAGGGTTCGTGCATATCGAGGATACATATTATGATGAATCAAATCCATTTGAAAGCGAGGAAAAGAACGGTGATGAATGATATTGACAGAGAGTATTTAAGAGAAAATTTTAAAATGTTAAGGAAATATGGTTATGCTGAAATACGTCATTATATTGCGGGATATCTTATGGCATTAGAAGTGCATGGGGTAATAAGTCAAGAAGTCCATATAGGAATCATTATGGTGGCTGATGATATTTGTTGTAGTCATTTGAGGTTATT
Organism: Mobilitalea sp.; assembly: GCA_029974875.1. The sequence goes on along the minus strand of JARKQP010000447.1, from coordinate 6,795 downwards.
GGAAGGTGAGGGCGAATAAATGGAAAAAGGGTGTAACTTTAAATGCGCCTATGCTGACGAATTAGGCAGGTGTATGTGTATGAAGGGAAAGTACTGTGAGATAAATTACGGATGCCTTTATAAAGGCGAATGCGTTGCCTGTGTGGCTTCCGGGTGTTATGCAAGAGAACCTATGACAAAATTAGCAAAGGCGGTGAAATGATGGAGTTTATCCTTTATGTCTTACTTTGTATGGTATGGGGTATCTTGTGGTTTGCTTTGTTTGATATCCTGGATGTGTAGTGGTTGTATGATAAAACAGCCGTGCCGTTGACGGGCAGCACGATGTGTTTCCGGGCGTCCCGCCAATGGCCAGGCTGATGTAATTAAGCTATTTCTGCAAGCCGTTCCTTTACCTTACGCATTTCATTTTCAAGGTAGTTTACACGGATTAACAGCATTTCCTTTTCGTTTTCAACCTTTAATGCATCATCAAGTTTCCTTGATAAATCCCGGTGTCCTTCGGCAATTATTTCGATATTCCTGTTTGTTACGTTTTCGAGGGTTAGTTGTACGGATGTAATTTCATTCCTTAGTGAGTTTTCCGCTTTGTCCAGCCTGTCTAAAATCATTTTAGTTTCTTCGGTCATGGCATATCCTCCTATTGCTTTTCTTTTTTGGTTACCCAGTCTTGGAAGCTGACGACTTACCCGTGATGGCTTGTGGTTTAGTAACGGTAACGGAGCCGTTCTCTCCCACTAGTAATTCGCCGTGGGTAGCTTCGTATTCGGCTATATACTGTTTTATTAAATACTCTATTTGCTTTGTTGTTGTTCTGCTTTCTTGTGTGGCGATAAAGGCTATTTTGTCTATGTTCTTCTGTTCCGTTCTAATGGTAAACCTTGGTAAATCGGACGGCATGGAATACCTCCTTAAATATTTTTAAAAAGTGTCAAAAAGGTGTTGACACCTAGTTGTAATAGTAGTATAATTGAATCAAGTTAAAGGTGTCAACACTTATTCGACACCCTGACACATATAAGTCGGGTTGAGAGGGGACAGTTAAACGGTTTCCGACTTTAAATAAAATGATAGGAATATCAACCGTGAACCAATGTCGGGTTTTGTTAGTTTACTACGTTATAAAAAACTAACACAGTTGTTTGTTATAGTCCAAGCGGTTGTTTCTGGGTGGCATTGGTAAACCCTGCAAGGTTAGCGAGTGGTACCGTAAGCGGATGAAGCTGATACCAGAATGGGGGAAATACGTCCCCCACTCCTGCACCATGAAAACTGAATACAGTTCTAATTGGCGGTCGGGTTCTCCGACATATCAGCCAAAACATTAATTTAGCCAAGCTAAGTATAACGTAATGACGTTAAAAAGTCAAATAGTGAACATTTGTTTGTATCGGCACACAAATCACATTTTGATCTGATATAATATTATTATGAAATAATAGTCACGGCGGTATGTATCTTTAGTTGGTGGAACTAGTTTAATGGTAGTCTATATTGGATTACGCTAATCATGTAGGGAAGAAATACCGCCTGTATATACAATTTGGAGGTAATGGGATGCTTAGAGTTATAAAAATTGAAGCCGAGGTCATTCTTGACGAAAAGCAATATGCACAGCTTAAAGAAACATATGAAATTGCAGTTGGAGCCGGGTTTGCCGGGGATATAAACGAATATTCTTCATATCTTGCGGAATACGGTCTAGGCAAGCATATACTTCGCAATTCTACATTATAGGAAATTATCCTATGAGATACATTCAATTAACATGGAATCAGCGTAAGGCATTACTTAAGCTGATAGAATTCTACTTCCAGCACCGGGTAGAAATCCATGGAAATAAAGACTGGTGCGAAATGGACATAAGTATTCAAGCAATCAGGAATTTTCTGGTTGAAGAATAAATGGTGGGTTCGCCTGTTAAAAGTGATGGAGCGCAGAGAAATACGGCTTACCTAACGGGGGTCACTTTCCCACCACTCTACTCCCCACGCAACTGTTTACATACTATTCGTTAAACTTAAATTATCGCGATAAGCCTAGGAAGCAAGCCTTCTCGCGAAATTAGAGTTTAACGAATAGTAATTGCAATGTTTACCAGCCAGTGTTATTTTAAGTATAAAAATAACAGTTGTAAATACTTTACTATAAGTAGTATCGAGCACTCCTACCATTTCCTTTTCTCTAATGAAGTCGCTGTAGGATCCGAGTCAGTGTTGGAGCTGTTTATGGAGTAGGTGTTGTGTCCTCATAAACACGGCTGGTCTGCTGTTGAATCTCAACGCCCTTCAGATCAGCATCGCTTTCCATAATAGCTGCCACAGTGGCATCGCTTATTTTAGACGCAAGCGTAATCTGAAGATACTTTGGAAAATTGCAGAATAACGCGTATCGGACACTCATGATTTTCAGCGTATCTTCTACGGAATATTTATCAGATATATTAAACATATGGGTATGGCCATTGCCGGTACCGGTCCGCAGGAACTCATAAACATCTTGCGCGGTCGCATTTAGCTGTTCTTCGGTCAGGTTACCATCCTCAAGAACATCGGCAAAGGCATTCTTCTTAAATCGAGTCAGGGCTGAGCCTTCCACGGTAAACTCTAATTCACCCGATTCATTCTGCCTGATATAAAATTCGTTATAAAGGGAGTCTCCGTTATCTTCTATTATTTTGATCAATTTATGGATGATGTCATTATATTCATCATCAGGAATCGCGGTATCCTCCATGATAACTGAATAAGAAAGCTCATTTGTAGCTAAAAGAACTCCGTTACGGTCATAGATATTACCACTGGTACTTTGGCCAAGTACACTCGTTGACCCTTGTTCTGAATCACTTTGCTCATATGCACTCCCATTTGTTTCTACATTATTATTGGTGTTACTAAATACTATTGCACTTATAAATACCAATCCAAAAAAAATAGAAAGAATTAAGCGAGCGGTAGGATTAAATCTCTTATATTGGTACATAAGAAAAATTCCAATTGGAGCAAAAAAGATTAACATAACCCACATAAACCATGTTTTTTCATAAAATTTTTGAATACTACCCATAACTTCCTCCTATGAATCTTTAGCAATAATTGTATCATAAAGTATCATAGCAATTCCACTTCCAAAGACAAAAATAAAATATGTAAAGGCTATTTAGAAAAAAATAAGGGACATAAAAGGCTTATTTTCATGATCGTTCTAATTATTTATATTATTTATATCTTACTTTTTTCGTGTAGAATATTCAAAACCCAGTAAATAAAGGGATTAATAAAGTTATATTTGTTGTAATATAATTTTTTATAATCTGATGTAGATCCCAAACTTTAATATCTTTAGAGATCATACTCATGTTTAATAACAAATAACTCTAAAGCTTCATCACCTCTATTGCCTAATTCAGAGCTAACGCCCTTAGGAATATTGACCACCTGACCTGCTTTATACGTTTTAGGCGCATTGTTTTCAATTGTTACGCTTAACTCTCCTTGAGTAATCAGTATGTATACAATTGCGTCAGTTGGGTGTTTTGGAAACACTTTTCCTGGTAAAACAATGACATGATTCATAAGGAGCTGTTCGTCTTTAAAAATATTCTCAAAGATCTCTTGATCCGTTATTGTATAATGATAAACTTTTTCCATATAAATAATCACCTTTCTATAAATTATTTCAATATAATATGTATGTCCATCCAACCTGTCTCTGAAAACTCTGGAAGTCTATTAACAGGTGTTCGTACATCAATCCCTCTGGAATGCTGCTAAAAAAGACATAACTTCCCTTTAACGGAAGCTATACCTTCCCCCCATATTCTTCCGTAAGGTATTCCAGGAATTTCCTGCTGGCAACAGGGAGAATCTTTTTATCCTTAAAAACAACGCCAATGGTTCTGGCCAGGGGCGGTTCTGTCTCTCTTACTGAATTATTGTAATCCACACGATTTAATATGAGCTCTGATAAAATCCCGACACCTAGCCCCTTTTCAATCATGGCCATAATCGTATAATCATCATGGACAATATACTGGATATTGGGCTTGATCCCATGCTCACGGAAGCATTCCATGGGTTCATTTAAGCTGCCCTCTTCCAGAAGAATAAAAGGTTCTGATGCCAGTTCCTTTAGCATGATCTTCTTATGCCCGGCCAGGGGATGGGAAGGAGGAAGGACAGCCAGCATGGGATCCTTCTTTAACGGAATGGTCTTAAGCTCCGGATCCCCTACTGCCTGGGGATTGATAAGGCCAAAGTCCACGCTTCCATCCTTAACTAACTGCTCAATGGCTGTATAATCCCCCTGGTAGAGCTCAAAGCTGACCGCTGGGTACTTCTCCTTAAATGTCTTAATTAATCCCGGCAGCCAGTGACAGGACACACTGGCAAAGGTACCGATCCGGATGGTTGCATTCTGAATCCCTTCCATCTCTTTCCGCTTTTCTGTAAGTTCCCTGTAAGCATGGTATATATTTTTTATGTAGGGTAAAAGCTCTGCTCCGTCGGGAGTCAGTACCACTCCTTTTTTGGAACGGACAAACAGAACTGTACCAAGCTCTTCCTCTAAGGACTGTACCATCTGGCTGACGGCGGACTGAGTATACCCCAGCTCTTCGGAAGCCCTGGTAAATCCTCCTGTTTCCATGATCTTTATAACTGCCCGGTACCGGTTCATGTTCCCAGCTCCTTATCATCAGTTTTTCTAATGTTTCCATTATAAACATTTGTTTTACTGATGTAAAGGATCATGGTATATTTTTTTATAAGCATGATAAGGGCGTTACGCCCTATGAGGAGGCAAATTATGAATACCAGCAGAGAACATCTAAAATCCGGGATAAAGGATGGGATTCCCATCTGCCTCGGTTATTTTGCCGTATCCTTTACCTTTGGGATCATGGCGTTAAAATTCGGACTGTCACCATGGCAGTCCATTGTAATATCCCTTACCAACCTGACATCAGCGGGACAATTTGCCGGCTTGGGCATCATCACAGCAGGCGCTCCCTTTGCTGAAATGGCCGTTGCCCAGCTGGTCATCAATTTGCGCTATTGCCTCATGTCCTGCTCCCTATCCCAAAAGCTTGATAAATCCACCCCATTTTACCATCGTCTGCTGATCGGTTACGGAATAACGGATGAAATCTTTGGAGTTTCCGTATGCAGATCCGGTTCCTTAAATCCATGGTACTGCTACGGCCTGTTTCTCCTGGCCGTTCCGGGCTGGACACTGGGAACCGCGGCCGGCGCTTTCTTTGGGCCCCTTCTGCCGGAAAGAGCCTTAAGCGCTTTGGGAGTGGCCTTATATGGGATGTTTCTGGCGATTATCATTCCGCCTGCAAAGACAGATAAGATTCTGGCCGGAGTGATAGCGGTTTCCATGGCTTTAAGCCTTTTATTTTTCCTGATTCCGGCACTGCAAAACGTTTCTTCTGGGCTTAGGCTGATCATTCTTACGGTTGTTATTGCGGGAGCTGCCGCCGCTTTGTTCCCGGTAACAGATACTATGGAGGGTTCCCATGAATAACCGAATCTATCTTTATATACTGGTCATGGCCGCGGTCACCTATTTTATCCGTGTCCTTCCCCTGACCTTGATCCGGAGGGAAATAAAGATCCCGTTTATCCGGTCTTTCCTTTACTACGTCCCATATGTAACATTGTCGGTAATGACATTTCCCGCCATCCTTATGGCTACCAAAAGCATATGGTCCGGCGCCGCCGCGCTTTTAACGGCCGCCATTCTGGCTTATAAAGAAAAAAGCCTGTTTCAGGTTTCCCTAGCCGCCTGTATGGTGGTTTTTGTCATGGAATTTTTCCTGTGACCAACAGCGAGGCCGGCTTTTTCCTCAGTTTAATGGGTATGTTTTGATCCTTTTTCCATAAAAATATGAGCTCTCATTATCCGAAATAAAAACGCAGGACTATACAATGAGCAGCCGTACATAGGAGCTTAGAAATAAATACATTCAAGCCCTCAAAATAAAAACCTTAATAACGGATGGGAATATCGGACTGGTTTATCTCCAGCTTGTCCTCATATCCACAATCAGCCAGAAATCTATTAAGTCCTTGCTTCGCAAGTTCTTTATCTAACATAGGGGAAAGCGTAACTGACTTAAAAGACACTTTCTCAATATTTAATATGCAGTACGGAACAATAATTCCTCCTTTCACATCATAACCTACATCGAGTACGGAGGGGTTATTTTTCACGTATTCCGTGGGCAGCTTGATAACAAATCGAAACTCATCTTCGTCTTTGAAGGCTTCATCTTTAAAAAATAATCGTGCACTCTCCAGAAAATCTAGAATTTGCCCTTTTGCATTATCATACAGTTCGTCCCTCCATGCTATGTCGTCAATACCATTTAATTTGGCTTGCAAAGAGCGGTCGATATCTGTAATGCCATCTTTTAAGTACTGTATCTGTTCTGACACTTTATACATAACCTTACCATATAATAATTCAACGTTTTCATCTTTCAGGACAGAGAAGCTTTTTAGAATGTCATTTGTAGATAAACCTAAATTGTACCCCAAATAATTGCCGTCTTTTACATAATAGTTCCACATATTCAAGGAGTCTTTGCGGGAGGAGGTGCAAAAGATGTAATAACGCTGCTTAATAAAATGGAATTTCTAATTAGGATTAATATCAGAGCGCGGAGAAACTACCAATATCTCTGTTTCGTTATTGTCGTTAAACATGTTGCGGATCATATCAGGTATGGAGTCATCTAACTAATTTCCTTGATTTTCTTCAAGGGCTTGAATCAATGGTTTACGGATA
>JARKQP010000441.1 GCA_029974875.1 Mobilitalea sp. | reverse complement strand
GAAGAAGAGAAGCGGCCTGATTTTAAGCATCTTTTTGATGAATTTAAGAATTATAATACCGTCTATTCGCAGTCACATCTTCCTGTAAGAAAGCAGACAACTGCGGAAGGCCACGCTGTAAGGGCAGGATATATGTATTGTGCCATGGCGGATATTGCGGCGGCCTATGATGATTTGGAGCTGCTTAACGCCTGTGAGGCTTTGTGGGATAATATAGTCCAAAAAAGAATGTATATCACGGGAAGTGTGGGAAGCTCCGGAATATTGGAGCGCTTTACGACGGATTATGACCTGCCCAATAACAGCAATTATTCGGAAACCTGTGCTTCCATTGCACTTGCCCTCTTTGGGCGGAGAATGGCGCAGATTAAGAAGGAAGCCAGGTATTATGACATTGTTGAAAAGGCATTGTATAATACGGTGCTTGCCGGAATTGCATTGGATGGACGAAGCTTCTTCTATGTCAATCCCTTGGAGGTATGGCCCGGCAACTGCATTCCAAGAACCTCCAAGGAGCATGTAAAACCGGTGCGGCAATCCTGGTTTGGCGTAGCCTGCTGTCCGCCGAACATTGCCAGGACGCTGGCCTCCCTGGGAGAATATATTTATTTGGCGCAGCAGGATGCAATTTGGATCAACCTGTTCATATCAAGCAAGGTGAGGACAGTGATCCATGGCCAGGAGGTGGAGCTGGAGCTTGATACAAGGTTCCCCTATGACGGCCGGATCAGGGTGTCCGTTAATAGTCCGGTGCCGGTCAGGGGTAAGCTTTACATCAGGATACCGGAATATGTAAAGGAATACACAGTGCATATGGATGGCATAGCCTTGGATACGGAGGTAGGGAGTGACGGCTATTATAAGCTGGAAACAGAGTTCTCTGACCAAAGCATCATCCTATACTTTGGTCTGGAACCCCGGATCATACGCGCCAATCCTCTTGTTAAAGAGGATATCGGCAAGGTGGCAGTTATGAAGGGGCCTCTCGTATTTTGCATGGACGAGGTGGATAACGAGGCCAATCTTCCGGCATATTACCTGGATGCGTCCTCAGGTCTGGAGGAGCATTATGACGAAAGCCTTCTTGGCGGAACCAGCGTGATCCGGTGTAAAGGAAAGAAAATGAAATCGGAAGGCTGGGAGGAAGAGGCGTTATATGCAGAAAGGAGGCCGGAATTTGAAGAAAAGCTGCTGACCCTGGTGCCGTATCCCTATTGGGGGAACCGAAAAACCGGTGAAATGCTGGTATGGATCAGGGAAGAGCAAGTTTGAAAGAAGTAATATTAATGCATGAAGAGGAACCGAGGATCCATGCCGGCACTTTCCTGGCAATTTGTGCGGTTAAGGGTAATGTCCATGAAATGGGCATGGACATAGTAAGGGTATTACAGGAACAAAATGTAAGAAAGGGTTTATACGCAACAAGGGTTGCTGTATAATAAATAAAAGTGAAGGAGAAGAAGCTATGAAAAAAGTCAAAAAAATTCTTGCCGTTATAATGATTGCTGCATTGACCTTTAGCTGTGTGGCATGCGGAAAGGAAACAAAGGACACAAGCGGGGATACCAGTACGGCTACGAAGGACCAGCCAACAAAGGCTGTGCAGGATAAGGCGCCCTCCAGTGAAAAAGTAAAGATTACATATTCCATGTGGGGCAGCGCAGATGAGGGTAAGGTTACCCAGGAGGTTGCAGATAAGTTTAATGCATCCCAGGATAAGATCGAAGTAGAAGTCATAGCAATTCCTTGGGAGAATTATATGACAAAGCTTAATACCATGGCAACAGCAGATGAATTGCCGGATACCGGTATTATGTACGAAGCCGGAGTTTTACAGTGGGCTGAACAGGGAATGCTTGCCGATATCAGTGGCATGTATGGTGAAAATGAGAGCAAACCCTTGGATTCCCTGGCATTCCGTTATGAGGGCAAGCCGGTGGCATACTCGGCTGCAAATGAAGTGCTTTTGCTTTACTACAATAAAGATAT
>JARKQP010000392.1 GCA_029974875.1 Mobilitalea sp. | reverse complement strand
CTCCAATTGAGAATAGGCTGACAAGGATAGAAGACAGAATGACAAGAACGGAATTAATGTTAGAAAATGATATCAAAAAAATTTCATGATCCTATATAAAAGATATTGGAATGAATTTATTGCTTCATTTCAATATCTTTTTGGTATCCTGTTAGCCGGAAGGAGATATAGAGGCAGATATACTGAATAAAATTAGACGCAGAACTAAGGTGTGGAAAGGGAAAGAAAAAACATGAGGAGGGGAAAAATGAGAACAGCGGAAATTAATATCAGGGATCCATATATATTGTGCAGTAACCAGAAGTACTATCTATATGGGACAAGAAGTGCTACCACTTGGGGGCTGGCAGAAGGCTTTGACTGCTATGAGAGCAGTGATTTGGAAAATTGGGAAGGGCCTTTTGAAATCTTTCATAAACAGGAGGAGTTTCCTTTTGACAGGGCTTATTGGGCACCGGAATGCTATGAAATAGCTGGGAAATATTATCTGATTACGACCTTGGGAAGCGGTGATAGGAAGAAATCTGTGTATGCACTGGTTTCTGATTCACCAAAGGGTCCCTTTCTTATGCATAGTGAGGGAGCGCTGACTCCGGAAGGCTGGTGCAGTATTGACGGCAGCTTGCATTTCGAAAGGGACGGCAGGCTGTACCTGATATTTTCCCATAGCTTTGAGGACGTGCCGACAGGTGATATGGTCGCTGTTGAGCTGTCCAAGGATTTAAAAAGGGCGGTGGGTGAGCCAGAGGTACTTTTTGATTCGGTAAAAGCGCCCTGGTCAAAGCCGGTTCCCTTTGCGAAGGCAGAATTTAATATGGATGGGGACGTATATTTTACGGATGGCCCATGCGCCCACCGCCTAAAGGACGGCACCCTGATGATTGTTTGGTCCAGCTGGTCCGACCAGGGATATGCGGTAGGAATGGCGGTCTCCGGGGATGGAACCATCGGGGGAGAATGGAGGCATCTGGAGGAAAAGCTGTATCCGGGCAATGGAGGCCACGGGATGATATTTTGTACCTATGAGGGGGATTTAAAATACCTGATGCATTATCCCAATGACATTTATCAGGAGCGGCCCTGCTTTTTTGATTTAGTTGAGGAACAGGGAAGGCTTAAGCTGGTCCGGGGATAGGTTTAAGCTGATGCAGAGCCATTGATTTAGCAGCGGTTTAAAAGCCGGTATTATAATAGTCCTTTGATAATCTGGTGATAATATAAAATTATATCTGTAAATGATATGCCGTAAATGAGATACGGTGAATGCTATATAATATATTTAATTTGGATGTCCCTATCCTGAAAGATGACCCCTATCTCATCCTGGAAGAAGGAGGTTAGCTCCTGCAGGGCTTCTTTGGGGTAAACATATTTTCCGTAGCCGAACTGGCCGAATTTGTAGCTCCGGTCTTCCTCCTGCATGGGCAACTGGTTGTCGGGATAGATTTCAGAGATGACCTGCTTTGCCCTTGGAGTATAGCGGTGGGAGATGATCTCAAAGGTTATGGGATAGGGGAGCTGCTCCGGCAGCTGCTCCTGTAGGCTAAGCAGGAGGTGTTTGTAATCCTCCTTCCAATTGTCGTAGAGGAATACCGGGGCGATTAGGAAGCCGGAGGGATATCCGGCTGTAATTACCTGCCTTGCGGCTTCTATTCTCCTTTCCAGTGAGGGCGTCCGGCTTTCATAATCCTGGATCACTTTATTGGTATTCAGGGTGAAGCGGATCTCGGTACGACCCTGATGGTCTATGTTTAGGAGGGTTCCAATATCAGTATATTTAGTGACGAAACGGAACCGGCCGTTTGGAGATTTGCTAAAGTGCTCAATGGCAGTTTTTAGTGAATTGGAGTAGGGTTCCACCGGCACCGGGTCGGAGGTGGCGGAGCCTTCAAATATGGTTATCTCCGGGAGTCTTTCCTGGATGTAATTGTCTGCCTGGTTTAAGATATCCTCCACATTTACATTGATTCTCATATAGGGCTTGTCTCCAAGATTCGTATTCAGATAGCAGTATTGGCAGTGACCGATACAGCCCGATAGCAACGGGAGCTGGTAGTGTGCGGAGGGCTTGCAGGATTGGAATTTCAGCCCGGTTTTTACCCCCACGACTAAGGTGTTTTTACCTTCCTGGTAAAAGTCCTTTGGGGTGCCACCCGGGATGTTTGCTTTTATTCTGCTGCCACTTAATTCTATGATCTCAATCTTTTTATCAGTAATAAATTCTTGGTAGATATGTTTCCCCATAGGATAATTTAGGGCGTCCTTTTCAAATAGGATCCTTTTTGGTATAAACATAATTTGGCTTCCTTTCTCTGGGATGTTAAAGTATTATTCTATTATCCGTATTATGCAGTGATATATGCATCCTCTTGCCGGAGGTAAAGATGAGGATAAAGGAATCACTGAGAAAGTTCTTGAATATATTCAATCCATTGAGTATGAATGTGAAGATAAGGATGAAGGAATCATTGATGGATAAATGCAATGCATTGCGGGGGTTAGCAAGGGATGTAATTGATGTATAGTAAGAAATATAATAAGAAATATATTAAGAATGGATATATGTCAGTATGCAATAATGTAATTAACATGGGCGGTTAGTCCTAAAATAATTTTATGGGCTAGTTGGTCTGATTTTTTTTAATATATTGCAATAATAACAAAGATAATGAAATTCAGAAAAGCTGGTTTGGGATATAATTTGGTTAAAAGGTTTGTAGCATGGGACATTGTGTTTTGAAATATTACGTTTATTTCGGATATATAATGGTTTCAAAATGATATAGACCGGGAAATTTTTTGATTTTATAATTTAGATGGAACAGATTTTGTTAACCATATGGCAAAATGCTTTTTTTAACCATTATATTGAATAATGTATAAGTAAAATTGTTGAATTAAGTAGAATTGTTAAATAATGTATAAACAGTATCGCTACTGTATAACAAAGTATGTACAGTCTGCTTTAGATGAGTAGTTAATGATATAAATATCTAATTTAGGTGAATATTAAACTGATAAAAAGGCTTCCTATGATGGTCAACATTATTTATAGGAGGCCTTGAATTTCTGGGAATACATATTTTAAATATTTGAGGGTTTGAATTTATCAAGTTCTTTCAACCCGGGGAGGAATGAAATATAATTGTGAAAGGCAATGCGGAACATATTATAAGGTACCATGTCATGCAAATAATCAGAAACCTTATCAAAAATAATGGGAAGCATATTAGAAATAATGGAAAATCATCAAACAATGAGAACCATAGCATAAAAACAATGAGAACCATATTACGGAAATAACGGGGGACAAATTATGAAAATTATGAAAACAAGAGTTAGCCGCCTATTCAATTCCATATCCACTAAGGTTATTTTTATTATGATTATATTGGTCTTACCGTTGAATTTTATTGCAATTGTAGCCAATGAAAAGGTAATTGATACAATGATAGACCAAAATAAAACGTCAGCCCAGACCCTGGCAGATACCTTTATGTCAGAAATTGAATCCCGTATGATGAATACACAAACATTATTATATTATTTCTTGTTTGAGAATCCGGATTGTATCCGGATGAAGCTCCAGAAAGAAAAGAATTATATGTATCAAAGCTCAAGATATAAGCTTTATTATAGCTTGAGAACCATGGCGGGTATGACGGATGGAGGGGACGGCTATTTTTATTATATGAAGAAGGTCAAAGATGCCATAGTCTATGATGAAAGTCCAAATGAAAGTAATAAGCTATACCGCTCAATGGATGGATTTATAGCGGATCAGCTAATTGCTAAAGATAAGGGTGGATGGCATATCTATGAGCTTAATTCCCGCAAATATCTTTTCTTCATTGTTGACCAAAAGGATGTGATGTATGGTGGCTGGTTCAATCTTGACGCGTTAAAAAAGGAGATGGAAAAACGGTTAAGATACACGGATTATTCTATTAGCTTTACTGAAAACCTAAGGCCGCAAAATTCTGGTGACCGGATTATGGTTTCCTCAAGCGTTAAGAGGATCCATCTGGTGATTGACATAAAAAGAAATGAAATTGTAGGAGGGATATCTAAGTATGTCAAGGTATTACAGATCATGGCATTCCTATATCTGGCATTAATACCGGCCCTATTTATATTCTTAAAATTCCTCTTAATCAGGCCGCTGAATAAGGTAAACCAGGCACACCGCCAAATACGGAAGGGTAACCAGGATTTCCGTATCAGGGAAAAGGCCAATTCCGTGGAATATATGGAGGCGTACCGATCCTTTAACCGGATGGCAAATAATTTAAAAGCTTTAAGGATTGAAGGCTATGAGAAGGAGATTGCCAGACAGAAGATGGAGCTGCGCAACCTGCAGCTCCAGATCCGGCCACATTTCCTGTTGAATACCTTTAACCTGATCTATACCCTGGCACAGCGGAAGGAAATTATTGCGATCCAGCAGATCATCATATATCTTTCGGAATATTTTCGCTATATTTTCCGCAGTGACAAGGAATTAGAGCTTTTTCCCAAGGAACTGAGGCTGATCAAGGGATATATAAAGATGGTTTCCATTAATTATTCAGGTAATGTGGAGGTAAGCTACGATATAGATCCGGAGATCAATTATGTCCGTGTTCCTCCGCTTCTAATCCATAATTTTATAGAAAACGCTGTAAAATATGGGGTCAAGCAGGGAACAATGCTCCATATTTTGATTATAGGAAAATATGAGGATAAAAAGGTGATATTCACCGTTACGGATGACGGCAATGGCATGGACGAGAAAACCCTGGAGCAGTGCAGGGGGCTTCTCAGGGGAGAGACGGAGCCGGAGAATTCTAACTCCAGTATAGGCTTATTAAATTCCATGCGGAGGTTAAAGCATTTTTATGGACAAGAGGCAACCATTGAAATTATGTCGGAGCAGGGGAAGATGACCTCCGTAACAGTACAATTTCCATACAACCTGGAGGTAGAGGATGAAACTATTATTGGTGAATGATGCAATTATAACAGTGGAAACAATGAAGACGGACATCCCTTGGGAGCAGTATGGGATTGATGAGGTTTTTACCGCCTACGATGCAGAGGCGGCAAAGGCCTGTATCAGGAAAAATCCCATTGACCTGATGCTCTGTGATATCGAGATGCCAGGGGAGAATGGAATCGCAGTGTTACGCTGGGTGAGGGAAAATAATAAAGAGATCGAATGTATCTTCCTGACCTGCCATGCCAGCTTTGAATATGCAAAGGAAGCAATCCAGCTCGGCTGCCAGGACTATCTTCTCATCCCGGCAATGTATGAGGATATCGGGGCGGCTGTCTTAAAGGTAGTTAACAGGATTAAGGAAAAGCGGGAATCCGTGCGCTACCAGGAATATGGTAAGCAGGTGGTAAAGGAAAAGATTGATTCTGCAACGGAAAGCTTCGGACAGAAGAAGCATGAGGAGCTGGTCGCTGCTGCGGTAGGCTATATTGTAGAGGATTTGTCGAGTGAGACCCTTTCCGTAAATGAAGTGGCGGACAAGCTTTTCCTGCATCCCGTGTATTTAAACCGTATTTTTAAGAAGGAAAAAGGGGTATCCGTAGGACAATATATTATCTCTGAACGGATGAAGATGGCGGCGGATCTGTTAAAAACGCAGCATCTGAGCGCCAATACAGTTGCTGAGCTAGTCGGTTATAAGAGCTATGCTAATTTTAATTTAATGTTTAAAAAGTATTTTGGATGTTCACCTTCCCAATACCATGGGGAAGATAAAATAAATTAATTGATTAGGAAAGAGCATGGGTGATACAAGAATAAAAATCGACGATAAAGTTTATTTTCGGTAGGCAAAGGTTTATTTAAAATATGGTGGGATGAATCCGGTTATTTTATAATGAGGGCGTAATAAAAATTAAGGAGGAAAAGGTATATGAAAAAAGTCTTAGCGTTAATGTTATGCCTCGTATTTGCACTGACAACATTGTCGGGCTGTGGGGAAAAAAAGGATCCACCTACAACAGGGACAGATGTTACAAAAGCCCCTACGGAAGCTGGATCAGATGCTTCGGCAGAGGGTTCCAAAGAGATTGTAGAGATTTTCTGGCAGTATCCGACAACCGGCAACCTGGGTTCCGGTTTTCAGGACATGGAAGATGCGCTGAATGAGATGATGGAAAGAGATATTGGTGTGCATGTTACATTTGTTCCAACCGGGCTGATGGATTCCCAGCAAAAGGCAATGCTGATGGTGTCGGCAGAAGAGCCATTGGATATTTGCCTGACTGCATTTACTAGTATTGGACCTTTAGTAAGCGGAGAGATGATTATTCCTTTGGATGAATTACAGCAGCAATATGGTAAGGGGCTTGAGGAGGTTGGTACCAACCTGTTAAAGGGATATTACAAGGGGCAGCTCTACGGGATTCCTCCGGTAGAGATGGCTGGCCAGGGATACGGTTATCTTATCAAGAATAAGTTTGCTGAGAAATATGGGATTACCTTGGATGAGGAAAAGCTTTATACACTGGAGGATCTGGAGAAGATTTTTGAAATAGTAAAAGCGGGAGAGGGAAGTAATTTTTATTGCAATATCCCGTGGAATACTACACCGGAGCCTGCTAATAACGGTTATATTGCATATGATAAAATCGGTGGTTCTTTAGCACATGGTGTTTTAATGTTAAATCGTAGCTTTTCTGATTTGACAGTTTATAATCTGTTTGAAACGGAAGAATATAAAACTTATGCTGAGACTATGTACCGTTGGGCACAGAAAGGTTACCTTTCTCCGGATGCAGCCATTACTACGGAAGCACCGGATACTCTTGCGGCTACAGATAATTACCTTGGGGTCTTTTATTTTGGGGGACCGACTGCTGCCCAGGATTACAGCACGACAGCAGGAACTGAAATGACAAAACTGAATATGGTTGAGCCTTATGCAGTGAATGCGGGTGGTGCAGTTGTTCAGTGGAGTATCACAATTAATTCAGAGCATCCTGAAAAAGCCATGGAAGCAATTAACTATCTATATACTCATGATGAAGCCAACTATATAGTCCAATATGGTCTGGAAGGTCAGTCCTATGAAGTGCTTGAGAAAACAGAGAATGGTATGCAGATTAAATATTTATCGGATGATATGGCATCCCTTCCATACTTTAATCCTTATGGCTTGTGGGGCAACCAGTTACATTATCCTGGAGTAGCACCTACATCGGCGGATAAAGGCAAAATAATGGAGGAGTATTCAAAAGCAATACCACAATCCAAATATTCACCGGCCATGGGATATAATTTTATTCAGGACGACGTAGCTACGGAGGTGGCAGCTGTTGAAACTGTAATAGCACAGTATACTCCATCGATTAACAGTGGAGCCCTTGATCCTGCAAAGTCATTGCCTGATTTTATCAGTGCCCTGAAATCGGCAGGAATTGATACAATCATTGCTGAGAACCAGAAACAGCTAGATGCCTGGGCTGCAAGTAAATAGTATTAAATATAAGGTCAGGACTGCCGTTCTAGGGCGGTCCTGTCTTATGGAAGGAGAATTATGATCGTTTTAAAGAAAAAGAATCAGATACCGAAGAAGAGAATGTCCTGGCGCCATGTCCTTCCGTTTTATATTATGACTGTACCGGGTATACTGTATCTTTTGATTGATAAGTATATTCCTATGTACGGTGTCATGATTGCTTTTAAAAAGTTGAATTTTCAAAAGGGTATCTTTAAAAGTAGCTGGACGGGCTTTGATAATTTTAAGTTCTTATTCAGATCAAGGGACGCTTGGATTATTACAAGGAATACCCTGTTATATAATATTGCTTTTTTTATAGTAGGAGTTACTTTTGCAATTGTATTGGCTGTATTAATCAATGAGCTGCGCAGCAGAAGAGCATCAAAGCTGTATCAGACGGTGACTTTGTTACCCTTCCTAATGAGCTGGGTTGTAATCGGGTATCTTGTATATGCATTCTTATCTGTAGAAACCGGCTTGATTAATAAATCAGTCATAGAGCCTATGGGCAAAGATGCAGTTAACTGGTATCAAGACACCAGATATTGGCCCTTCATCCTGATTTTTGCAAGTACCTGGAAGACCATTGGATACAATATGATTATTTTTCTTTCCAGTATTGTGGGGATCAGCCAGGATTATTATGAAGCTGCTAAATTGGATGGGGCAAGTAAGTGGCAGCAGATTAAAAAAATAACTCTGCCATTGTTAAAACCGACGATTATTACCTTACTTATTATAAGTGCCGGACAAATCTTCCGGACGGATTTTGGGTTGTTCTATCAGGTGCCTAAAAACAGTGGAGCATTATTTTCAGTGACAAGGACAATTGATGTATATGTATATCAGGCTTTATTAAAAAGCAGTGACTATGCCATGTCAAGTGCAGCAAGCGTTTACCAGTCATTTGTAGGCTTTATTTTAATTATTGCAGTGAATAAAATTATTAAAAAATCCAACCCCGAAAGTGCATTATTTTAAGAAGAAAGGAAATCTTATGCAATCGAGAGAATATAAAATAACACAATTAATAGCACATCTTTTTTGTGGATTAGTATCACTTCTTGCTATCCTGCCATTTGTCCTATTAATCATTGCATCCTTTACGGATAATGCATGGGCAACAGTCAACGGATATTCTTATTTTCCGAAAAAATTCAGCTTGGAGGCCTACCGGTATATTGCCATACAATGGGATCAGATTGGCCGTGCGTATCTGATGTCATTTCTTGTTACTGCCGTAGGAACCGCGGCAAGTGTTATTATTACAACCTTATTCGCCTATGGAATTTCCCACAAGGAGATTCCGGGAATGCGGGTATTAAACTTTTTATTGATTTTTACCATGCTTTTTAATGGTGGTTTGGTGGCAACCTATTATTCCTATGTAAAAACATTCCAGATTAAAGATACGGTTGCAGCGGTTATAGTTCCGGCCCTAATAATGAATGCCTTTAATGTTATTCTGGTAAGAAATTATTTTACTCACAGCATACCGGCAAGCCTGGCAGAGGCTGCAAGAATTGATGGAGCCAGTGAGTTTAAAATTTTTGCTAAGATTATGATGCCTCTCAGCGTTCCGATTGTGGCTACCATAGGCCTGATGTCTGGTTTAGCGTATTGGAATGATTGGCAGAATGGTATGTATTATTTGTCAAACCGTGGAGGCAGTAAATACTATACGATTCAGATTTTATTAAATAATATCAATGAGAATATTCAGGTATTGATACAAAATGCATCCAAGGCGGCGTCCATCGGTGTTAGTGTAGCGCAGATGCCTTCTACTACAATCCGTATGGCGATTGCTGTTGTAGGGATTTTACCTATTTTGATTTTATATCCTTTTTTTCAAAAATATTTTGTGAAAGGAATTACCTTGGGCGGCGTCAAGGAATAATCGTGGCACGACGTTATATAAATAATGATATAAGAATATATCTAACGGGTTTGTTAAGAATAGAGGGCTTTTGAATTTATAGTTAATAGTTAGATATTATTTTATGGAGAATATACAATAAGACAATTTGAAATGAAAAAATGGACTTTTTTTTGGTTCTGAACCTGAAGCACCAAAGGTTATCGCCCTTCAATACTGGAGCCAGCCATGAAAACCAAGGCTTAATTCTAGAGCTTTCTAGGATTATAGTTGTTTGTAGTGGCATGATATGCTATAATTTTCTATACTTTGAAAAGAGAGGAAGAGAGAAGATGAAGGTTAAATTCGGTATTATGGGGCTTGGTGGAATAGCACACCGTTTTGCAAAGGTATTAAAGACAGTAGAGCATGTGGAATTGGCCGCAGTCGCGTCGACTGATGAAAACAGGGCAAAGCAGTTTGCAGATGAGTATCAGGCAGACAAATATTTTGGGGATTATGCTTCATTGGCAGCAGATCCATCCGTGGACGTGGTTTATATAGCCCAGACACATGACCGTCATTATGAGCTGATAAAGCTTTGTATAGAGAACAAAAAGGGAGTTCTCTGTGAAAAGCCCATGGTTCTCACAAAAGCCCAGGCAGAAGAGGTTGCCACACTGGCGAAAAACAACAAGGTGCTTCTTATGGAGGCAATGTGGACCAGATTTATTCCGACTTTTCAAAAAGCAAAGGAATGGGTGCTTGGAGGAAGGATTGGAAAGGTTAAGCTGCTGCAGGCCTCTTTTTGTTTTAATTTCCCTTATGATCCAAAAAGCCGCCTCTATGATAAGGATAGGGCGGGTGGAAGTCTTTATGACGCAGGGGTTTATCCAATTGAATTCGCTACCGGAATCTTAGGTGAGTATCCCGTTGACGTAAAAGCAGTTGGAACCCTGTGTGAAAATGGGGTGGATGATTATGTAGCCATGTCCATGAAATTTAACAGTGGAGCCTTGGCTTCCCTAAGCTGCGGTATATGTGCTGCAACAAGCACGGATGCTTATATCTATGGTGATAGCGGATATGTCGTGGTATATGGATTTTTGGGATCCCATAAGGTGGAATGCTTTGATAAAAATAAAGAGTTATGTGAAACCTTTGAAGTGGATTTTGCAGATGGATTTTCCTATGAAATCGAACATTTTGCGGAGCTCTTCAGAAGTGGAAAAATTGAAAGTGAATTCATAACACACCAGGATAACATAGCTACTACGGAGATATTTGAACGTGTTATGGAAGAGATACACAAATAATACTATGGTGTAATCTATTTGAGAATATCCATTGCGATGGTGTAAAAAGAAGTTCCTGAAAGCGTCTTGCTTAGTCGAGGCGCTTTTTACTTTGTATTAAACGCAGAATTGCCCTCAAGCCCTGATGACAGAATCTCCTGCACATGAGCGCACAACTTCTGCTTCAGCTTTCCCGGGCAAAATTATAAAGTTCATTTTCGGTAGGTAATGATTTGCTTTAAATATGGTGTACATTATAACGTAATTGTATAATAAGTATTATGGTCAAATCAGTGATGGATTTTTGGGGAGGCCGCATAGATACAAAAGAAATTATAACATAACAAAATAAAATGAAATATTGCAAAATGAATCTGTGGCAATATAGTGTAAGGGGCGGCTGTAGAAAGGAGTATATATTTGCATCTATAATTTTGAGGAAAAGAAAATGAACCGATATTTCATATCAAAAAATAATAAAATCGCATTTCAGGAGGAATAGCATAGAAATTTGGCACTGGAGTTAAAAATGATTTAAAGAAATTATTTTTAGGTAAAACAAATGAGTTTGAGAATAAAAAGAAAAGAGGATATAAGCAATGAGTGAAAAATACTTAGATAGCACTTTTTCCGCAAAGGAGCGTGCAAAGGATTTACTATCAAAAATGAGCCTGGAAGAAAAAATGGCACAGACGGTAGGGCTTTTTATGCCTGCAAAGCTGGAAGAAAAGATAAAGGAAGCCTGCAGGCATGGTATCGGTTCCGTCAGCACATTAGAGGTTCGTATGATGACTGACCTGGAGCAGATATCAGAGGCACAGCGGGAATTGCAAAAGTATATTATGGAGAGCAATGGGCACCGTATCCCGGCGATTTTCCATATGGAGGGACTTTGTGGTGCATTTATTCAGGGTGCAACAAGCTTCCCCTCGGGTATTGGCCGTGCATCCTCCTTTGATCCGGAATTAGAGAAGCAAATCGGAGATATTGTTGGAAGGCAGGAACGGGCACTTGGTTTTACACATACCTTTGCACCGGTGCTTGATATTAACAGGGATTCCCGGTTGGGAAGGCAGGGAGAGACCTATGGAGAGGATCCGACCCTTGCAGCGGCAATGGGGGCTGCCTACACCAGCGGTATACAGGAGGGAGAGACAAAGGGTGTACATTCCGAGGCAGTGGCAAAGCATTTTCTTGGCTTTCATAATTCAGAGGCAGGTATCCATGGAGCAACCAGCAATACTCCTACCCGACTTTTAACGGAAATCTATGGGAAGCCATTTCAGGCGGCCATTACAAAAGCCAATTTGCGCGGTGTAATGCCCTGCTATTGTACCATCGATGGGGAAGCGGCATCTGTTTCTAAAAGGCTGTTAACCGATTTGTTGAGGGATAAGATGGGGTTTGACGGGGTGGTTGCTTCCGATTATAGCGGTGTTGCCAATGTCCACAAGGTCCAGCGGATGTATGAAAGCCCGGCTGAGACGGGATACCGGGCGATGGAAGCCGGAATGGATATGGAGCTTCCGAATAAAGAATGCTATAACGAGGAATTGATGGAATGGTTCCGTGAAGGGAAGCTTCCCATGGAGGTATTGGATATGGCAGTGCTCCGTATCCTGGAGGCAAAATTCCGCATGGGATTGTTTGAACAGCCATATGCACTTGCAGGAGAGGGATTAAAGCAGGAATTTTATCGGGAAAAGGATAAGGAGATCAGCCTGAGATCGGCGGAGGAATCCGTTATTTTGTTGAAAAATGACGGTGTCCTTCCAATGAAGAAAAATCTGAAAAAGGTTGTGGTAATTGGGCCACATGCAAATAATCCACGCAGCTTTTTCGGGGGATATACCCATCTTAGCATGGCGGAGGCTGTTAAGGCTGTGGCAAATTCCCTTGCCGGGATCGGAGAGAAGGCAAATAACGAGACAAAGGAAGTTCCCTATATACCGGGAACACAGATACAATCCGATGAGACGGAGGAATTTGATGCCCTGCTCCGTCAGATCAAGCCAGAGTGCAAAAGTCTTTATGCTGGGCTTAAGGAGCGCCTGGCAGATACGGAGGTTGTCTATGCCTATGGCTATCCCGTTGCCGGAAATGATACTTCGCATTTTGCAGAGGCTTTGGAAGCATTAAAAGGAGCAGGCCTCTGCATCATGACCCTTGGTGGCAAGCATGGATCCTGTTCTGTCGCATCCATGGGAGAAGGTGTGGATGCCACAAATATTAATTTGCCGGAGTGCCAGGATGGGTTTCTATTGCAGGCAGCAGGAACTGGCGTTCCGCTCATTGGCCTACATTTTAACGGCAGGCCGATTTCTTCGGATGTGGCAGACCAGCATTTAAATGCGATTGTAGAGGCATGGAATCCATCGGAAATGGGCGCAGAGGCACTTGTAAATATTTTAACAGGCAAGGTGAACCCAAGCGGAAAGTTACCGGTTTCCGTGGCATATCATGCGGGACAGGTTCCGGTTTATTATAATCATCCAAATGGTTCCGCATGGCATCAGGGAGAGAGCATCGGATTTGCCAACTATGTGGATTTGCCCCATACGCCACGCTATTTCTTTGGGCATGGGTTGTCCTATACCGATTTTGCATACTCCGAAATGAAGCTTTCTACGAAGAAACTGCAGCCGGAGGGCGAGGTAGAAATCAGCTTTTCCCTGAAAAACACCGGTTCAATGGATGGAACCGAGGTTGTACAGCTCTATATAAGGGACTGCTATGCCAGTATGGTGAGACCATGTATGGAGCTTGCGGGCTTTAGGCGTGTTACATTGGCAGCAGGAGAGGGAAAAGAGGTAAGCTTCTGCTTAAAGGCGAGCCAGCTGGCATTTTTGGATGTGGATTACCGCTGGAAGATTGAAGCGGGAGAAATCGAGGTCATGATTGGTGCATCCTCTGCAGATATTCGTTTAAAGGACACAATGCAGATTACAAAAAGCCAGTTTATTGAAGGAAGAACACGGGCTTTTTGGGCATAGAAAGAGGAAAAGAGAGGGTATGAGGTGAATAGAGAAGAATTTAACAGCCCAGCATTAAAATACCGCATGAAAACAATCCTGCATAGCTGGCCCGAGGATGCCGATCTATTGGCAGAAGCGGTGAAGGCATATGGATATGGAGGGACAGCAACAAATCCGCCGACGGAGAATGGGTATACGGAGAATAAAGAAAATCTGATAAAATTTGCAAAGATTTTGGATAAGCTCAAGGAAAAGAATCTGGATTACTGGATTTATGATGAAAAAGGTTACCCTTCCGGATATGCAGGAGGCCAGACGCTGAAGGACCACCCTGGGCTGGAGGCCAAAGGCTTTTATATGTGCCGCAGGATTGCCTATGAACCGAGGCGTTCGGAGTTTCACCTGGATGATGAGTCGGATAAAATCATCTGGGCTGCCAAATATCCAATCGACTGTACACGGCTAAATTCAAGTATCATTCAGTTTGATGGGATGGAGCCGGTACCATTCACCAGAACCCATTGCTCCTGTGACCTGGCTGCTAACGAAGTACTGTTTGTATTCTGTGTGAAATCAGCCTACGAGGGCTCCCATCTGACACACAATGTCTGCTCCTATAGCAGGTACATTAATATATTGGACAACAAGGCGGTAAAGCGTTTCCTGGAGGTATGCTATGAGCCTATTGCAAGAGAGATTCCCGATGCGTACCGGAATGCGGAGGCTGTTTTTACCGATGAGCCCAGCCTTCAGGTAGGATATATGCATGGGGATGAGACGTGGCCTTACGCATTGGCACCCTGGGTGGATGGATTGCCGGAGGTCTTTGAAGGAAAATATGGATATTCGATTATGCCTTATCTGCCCCTGATTTTTGAAGGAAGAAGTAATGGGTATCAGGTGCGGATTCACTTCTACGAATTGATTGGAGAGCTAATTGCAGATGCTTATGTGAAACAGATTTCTAAATGGTGCAGAGCCCATGGCAGCAGCTTCTCCGGTCATTATTTGGGAGAGGAATCCCTGCAGGCGCATGTGGTTTATTATGGCAATTATCTGAAAGTCCTTGAGGCCGCAGATTATCCCGGCGTGGACGTGCTGGCTTCCTATCCTGAGATTTATAATTATAATACAGTGAAGTTCGCACAGCTGATAGCAAGGAAGAAGGGCACTAATGGTTTGATGACAGAATTATGCCCATTTATTGATATGGAGCATTTTAATGAGAAACCCATCGATTATAGCCGTGGAATACTCAACCTGCTGTATCTTGGGGGCTGCCGCTGTATCAATTCTTATTTTGCACCGGATTTCGCTTCCTACGCACCGGATCAGCTTGGGGCTTATAAAGGATATATGAAGCAGGAGGAGGCAAACCGGTTAAATGAATATGTAGGACGGCTTGGGTATATGCTTGGCCAGACCAGGGAAACCTGCCACACTTTTGTATATTATGCGATCGAGGATGTGCAGGCGAAAACTAAACCAAGCCATAGCGCTATTTCGGCAGCTTCTTCCGGGACAGACCAATCACTGACTGCCGTGACAAGGCTGATTTATGAAAATGGATTTGATTACCTCTTTGCGGATGCAAAGGATCTGGAGCTTGCGGTGGAAAGTATGGCAAATGGAATGCCTGCCATCTCCGGGAATGTGGTAAAAACCGTAATTCTTCCTGCCATGGATATTATCCGCAGTGAGGTGCTGGAAAGTCTGAAAATGCTCCAGAGTGCAGGGGTAGAGGTTCTGTTTGTGGATCAGCTTCCAAAGCATCGGACAGGGGAGAAGATACCCTTTGCTTTCTATGATTTCCGTGAGGAGTCGCTGCTGGATACCAGATGCAGGGAGGATGAATATTTTAAGGCCCATTCTGCAGAGGATGTGCTGCGTTGCCTTAAGGCCCGGGAAGAAGAGCTGGAGCTTTCGGTTATTGGAAAAGAAACAGGATTAACAGGACTATTGAAGGCTAGATTTGAAAAAGAGGATGAGATTATTTATTTCCTGGTAAACAATACAGAAGAGCCTGCGGAGGTCTTCTGGCATATAGGAGGGCAGCGGACTGTCTCCCTGTGGAATCCGGAGGATGGAACCTCCAGGCAGATCCGGGAAGGGGAAAGGTTTTTCATTGAAGGGTATAGGGCTGTATTTCTGGCATACATAAATACAAAAGAAATTATAGCATAACAAAATAAAATGAAATGAAATACTGCAGAATAAATCCATGGCAATATATTAGCAGAAGCGTTAACGAAAATGGAGTAAAAGGAGGAGGATAAAATATGCACAATTCAATTAAGCCGGGGCAAGTGTGGCTTGATACGAAGGGAGAGCGTATCCAGGCTCATGGAGGCTCTCTAATCCATATTGACGGAGTTTATTATTGGTATGGTGAGAATAAGGAAAAGACTACGGGGGATAATGGATTCTGGCACTGGGGTGTGAGGTGTTATTCCTCCAAAGATCTCTATAATTGGGAGGACAGGGGATTAATCATACCGCCAGAGCCGGAGAAGCCGGAATCCTCACTTCACCCGAGCTCTTACATGGACCGTCCCCATATTATTTATAATAAAGCAACTAAAAAGTACGTATGCTGGTTGAAGATCATGAATAAGGATGGCAGCCAGACGGAGACAGTTTTAACAGCAGACCATGTATTGGGGCCATATACAAAGGTGAGGGAAGGGTTAAAGCCCTTAAATATGAGTGCAGGAGATTTTGACTTGGCGGTGGCACCGGACGGCAAGGCATATTATTACTTTGAACGTGTGCACAGTGAGACAATTTGTGCTGACTTAACGCCGGATTATACGGATGTTACAGGCTATTACAGCACACATTTCCCCCATGTTGCACCGCCCTATGTAAGGGAGGCTACGGCTCATTTTTATCGAAAGGGAAAGCATTATCTGGTCACCTCCGGCACTACGGGATATCTGCCAAACCCTTCCGAGGTGGCAATTGCAGATACCTGGCATGGACCCTTCCGGGTGCTGGGCAACCCCCATCCGGAGGATAAGAGTAATACCTCCTATCATTCCCAGATTGCTTCTGTATTTAAGGTGGAAGGAAAGAAGGATTTGTATATAGCTTGTGCAGACCGCTGGGTACCGGATCACATGGATTATGATTATGAAGAGTATAAGGAATTGTTTGAGCGGATGTTCGACCCGGAGAAAAAGGTTTCCTGGGATGATAAGTTTGGACATGATGCCACCCGCAATACTTCGATTGCTGACTATGTATGGCTGCCCTTCCGGTTTGATGGTGAGATGGCTTATCTTGACTGGAAGGATGAGTGGAGGATTGAGGATTATGAGTAAGGCTCTAGATAAGGAGGAAGAAGCATATGGTTTATAAGAATTATTCATTTACAATACCACAAGAGAAGCAGGTCCGGGTAATCATCGATACGGATGCCAAGAATGAAGCGGATGACCAGTATGCCATAGTCCAGGCTCTGCTTAGCCCAAAGCTTGACAATGTCGGCTTCATCGCTGCCCGTTATGGTACCCAGGATGGCAGCGTGGGGCGAAGCTACGCTGAATTGGAGAAGATCCTTGATTTGATGGAATTTGAAAAAGACGGATTGTTATATCGTGGAGCGGAGTCTGCTCTGAAGAATGAGTTTACTCCCGAGGATTCAGAAGGCGCCAGGTTCATCATCAGGGAGGCACTTAAGGAGGATGAACGTCCCCTGTTTGTATTATTCTTAGGCGGAATAACCGATCTGGCAAGCGCATATCTGTTAGAGCCAAGAATAGCTAAGCGGTTAACGGCCGTCTGGATCGGCGGTGGCCCATATCCCTGCGGAGGAGGTGAATACAACCTTTGGAATGATATAAATGCGGCTAATGCCGTATTCTCTTCACCGATTGAGCTATGGCAGGTTCCGCAGAATGTATATAAGCAGGCAGCAGTAACGTTGGCAGAATTAGAATACCGTGTCCGTCCCCACGGGGAGATTGGCAAGTATCTCTTTGAACAATTAGATGAATTCAACCAATCCGAGGGTGTCAGGAAGATGGATTATTTTACGGGTGAAAGATATATTCTGGGAGACTCCCCGGCGGTTGGACTGCTTCTCTATGGGGACAGCGCTAGCTATGAATGGAGGCAGGCGCCGCACGTAGCAGCGGATATGACCTATGTGCATAATGGTGTAAACCGTCCAATCCGGGTGTATAACAACATTGACCACCGGTTACTGATGGAGGATTTTTATTGCAAACTGGCTCTGTTTGCACAACGTCAGCGGGAGGTATAAAATGAAGGAGATTCAAAAATATAATATCTTTGAATTGAAAATAAAAGATGTGTTAAATGCTGGATTGCTTGAATATTGTGCGACTTTTTTATGTGGAAATACAGAGAAGTTAGTACCTGCTTATCAGAGTGAAACCAGGGAATACACGGTTCGTTTTATGCCGGAGAAAATCGGGACATGGAAATACTATATTGACATCGGTGGACAGAAGTTAACGGGAGCTTTCGAGTGTATAGCTGCTGCAGATGATAACCATGGAAAGGTACAGACCAAGGGATATCATTTTTGTTATGCTGATGGAGCCAAATATATACCATTTGGTACTACCTGTTATGCATGGATAAACCAGCCAAAAGAGTTACAGGAACAGACATTGGAAACCTTAAAGCTGGCCTCCTTTAATAAAATCCGAATGTGTATATTCCCGAAATCAATGCCTTATAACAACAATGAGCCGGATTGCTTTCCCTTTTTTGCAGATACCGGTGGCAAATGGGATGTTGAGAAGCTGAATTTTGGTTTCTGGGATAATCTGGATGCAAGAATAGCAGAATTATGTGAGATCGGTGTGGAAGCGGACTTAATCCTATTTCATCCCTATGACCGATGGGGCTTTGCTGCCTTAAGCCAGAAGGAGTCCCTTATCTATCTGGAATACTGCATTGCAAGGCTGTCAGCATTTCGGAATGTATGGTGGAGCCTGGCCAATGAATATGAGATGGTTTATAAAAAAAGTATGGATGATTGGCATGAATACGGAGAACTATTGAAGAGGAAGGATCCATACGGGCATCTTATTTCAATACATAATATACTGATGTTATATCCTAAAAAGGACTGGATGACCCATTGCTCAATACAAACGAAGGATATCCATCATATCCCTTACTGGAAGCAAGAGTATGAGATCCCCATTATCATAGATGAATGTGGATATGAAGGTGATATAGAATATGACTGGGGGAACCTTTCAGCCTTTGAGATGGTTCACAGATTTTGGTGGACGGTTTGCCGCGGAGGATTTTGCACACATGGAGAAACCTTTCATAGGGATGATGAAATACTTTGGTGGGCAAAAGGTGGAAAGCTTTTCGGAGAGAGTGAAAAAAGAATTGCCTTCCTTAAAGACTTACTATATAGCTTACCAGGGGATGGAGAAGCGCTATTTCGTCCCGTTGGAATAAATCCAAATCTGGATAAAAATGATGAAGAAGCAGTTCGACAGGATGGGTGCTTTAGAAATCTTTTGGAGAAAATACCAAGACACAGAAAAGAGGAACTAATTGCCTCTACCCCGATGATACTTTCTGCGGATGGTTACCGGCTCCATTATTTTGGACGGACTTGCCCAATTTATATGAAGGATAATCTGCCGAAAGACGGTGTATACAGGGTTGAAGTAATCGATATCTGGACAATGACACGTACTGCGATGGCAGAAGAAGTCAATGGCCACATTAAAATCGGTTTACCGGGAAAAGAAGGGATAGCGGTACTGGTTACAGGTATTAGTGGAGCCTCCTTAAGGATTAGCGAATAAGATTTACTAAATGATCAATGGACAGCATCCAACGTTTGGCGGATGAAATTATGAAACGTATCGTGGCAACAAAAAAACCGCAACACTGTTGTGGGAATTGACGTGGTCGCACGATCTCCAGATTATGTCCTGTAAAACAGGCGAAGAGAGGGAGGAAAGTCAATATGAAATCATGCCCGGTTACGGTAATCATTAGGGGTCATGCCGGTTTGTTTTTTAAAGACAATATGAAAATAGCTTTGGCTTGAAAAACCCAGCTGGGTTGAAATCTGAATTAGGGATAGCTGGGTATTCTTTAGTAAGCGTTTGCTTTCATTGATTTTTAACTGGTTAATATACTCGGTTATTGTTTTGCCGGTTTCCTTCTTAAAATGGTTACAGAGGTAGGAACAGTTCATGTTCAGGTGCTCCGCAATTAAGGTAGGAGTTATTTTCTCGTACAGATGGGCATGTATTTCCTTGGTGATCTGCTTCACTAATATGGAATTAGCAGGTAATTCATTGGCCCGGGCGACTTTCTTTGCAAAGTCCAGGAACATCTTTTTTAAAAGGAGGAGGATATCGGCAGTATTATTTAATCTCTCCATGGTTTCAATGTATTTATCGTTCATGGCGAGTGCAACATTATAATCGAGCCCGCCCTGGATTGCAGCCCTGGAGGAGAGGGTCACGGAGGCCATAAAAATTCTATCCTGTAATAATTTAGTGTTAGGGTCAAAGGTGGCAGATCCCATATGTTCAAAGGAGGTTACTATTTTCTCCAGCTCGGCAACATTACCATGTTCAATACTCGACAAAAGTGCCCGTTCAAGCTCCGGGCTGAAATGTTCGATGAATTCCGGTTCGTTACTTATGGACACGGTTGGATCTAATTCATTTGAATACGGAATATTAACAATCTCCTGCGATACGGTATCATTCACCGATAAATGAATCAGCTTCAGGATGCCAACTAACCGATGATGGTTAACCTGAGGTATGGTAGTCAGCCACTCGAGCAAAGCATCGATTTTATTTTCCGGCTGATGCATACTGGATAATATTCTCTGCGCTTGTTTCCTGGAGCATTCTGAGGCCAGCATAGGTCCGATAACAAGATAAGCCTGACTATCCTTAATACGGACAAAGCCGGTGAAGATAAATTCCGGTGAGAGGGAAACGCCAAGGGAACAACCAATAGCCAGAGCGTTTTTGATAATTAGGTTGGATGGATTTGGTTCAAAGGGATGTGCGCCATAATATTGGACACCCTCTTCATGAAAATACTGTATGAGAACGCCGGTGGCCTCATTAATATATTGAAGTACCGTATTTAGCTCCATGAATATCACCTCGAAAGAATCAGTAAAAAGTCA
The DNA here is from genome assembly GCA_029974875.1 of Mobilitalea sp. Next base: position 6,428 of record JARKQP010000392.1, on the reverse strand, counting down.
TTATACAATAGCATATCATGGCCTAGGGTGATTTGGCAAAGAGAAAATGGATTTAATCAATTTATACCTTCTTTAAATAGTGACAGAAATAATCATAAGTAATAAAAAGTTATAGGGTCGCCGTAAGGCGGCTCTGCTCTATAGATTCTTATAAGTATTGTTATGCGTGTAGTAAGGTATGAAGATTAACAATCGTTATACTAATAAGACGGTATTGCAGTTGCTGTCGATATTTGCTATAATTCCGTTAGAAAAAATAATATTTTCATAAAGTATGGCATAGTAGGAAACAGTGCGTGAAGTGCCGGGTGGATGGGATGTTGCCCCCGGACGAAAAATCTTAATGGTTTACGGTACTGTTTCCGCATCCGCTGCCACCAAAGGATACCTTCCTTTTTGTGGACTGCAGAAAAACATGTTTACTATCAAGAACAAGGGAGGTATTTTTTGTGAAAAGATATAATTTAAGGGCTACTGTGTTTATGGGGGTATTTATTGCACTGGAGGTTGTGCTGACCCGCTTCCTGTCCATCCAGACCCCAATTGTGCGGATCGGCTTTACTTTCTTGCCAGTAGCGGTTTCCGCCATGATGTTCGGACCGGTATACAGCGGGATAGCAGCTGCGCTGGCTGATATTCTCGGTATGATACTCTTTTCCTCCGGTGGGGCTTACTTTCCCGGATTTACTGTGACAGCCTTCCTGGGTGGTGTGATTTACGGATTGCTTTTGTATAAGAAACCAAAAAGCTTTTGGAGGATCAGCCTGGCGGTCGTTATTATTTCAATTTTTGTAAATCTGGGAATAGATTCGGTATGGATCTGGATGATTACCGGAAAAGGCCTGATGGCTATCCTGCCTGCAAGGGTTATTAAATGTATCATCATAATTCCGTTGCAGGTTATTATGATCCAGTTGGTTTGGAAATATCTGGTTTCCAATCTGGATCGAAGTTTATCACCGAAAGGTGCAAAAACCTGAGCAGTATGGAGTAAGAGGCCCTTGGACAGTTAGGGATAATCATTTTTCATTATGCAATTTTTATTATTACAGCATACTTTGTTTAGTTATCTACGAAGATATCCTTCGATATTCCCTCGGTGACATTTTTATCAGCCTCTTAAATAAGGCATTAAAAAACTTTATATCCGCATAGCCCACTGCTTCCGCGACATCCGCAACCGGCATATCGCTGCCCGCCAGCATCTCACAGCTTTTCTCAATCCTTACCTTCTGGAGGTATTCACTGATGGTAAAGCCCGTTTCCTGCTTAAATTTCCTGCTGATATACTGGGGACTGTAATGATACTCTTCGCAGAATTTGGACAACAATGTTTGGCTGGGGTAGTTACTGTTAATATATCCGATTGCCTCCAGAATGGTATCGTTTTTTATCATACTGGAATTGCTGTCCACTACATTGCGCATGGTTAAGATTAAGATTTCCAGCAGCCTGCTGCGAAAGATCTCAGCATATCCCACCTTCTTTTCCTCATATTCCTTCATCATTCCGGTGAAAAGCTGTAAAACCCGCCCGTCATCATCATGAAAAATCCGGTTGGCAGAGGTCTTTCCAAAATACAGCTTATAATAACGGAGCAGGCACACATGCAGGAGGGCTTCAAAGGAACAGCAGCCCTTTAGGGTATCATCGATAATTTCCGGCAGGAACAGGCAGTTAATTAAAGTCAGATCCTTGCTCTGGGCATAGCAGTGCTCGCTTCCGTAATCCACAATAAAGTAGTCACCCAGACCCAGGGAACCGCTGACGCCGTTCAGGGTATGAAGGGTCGAACCGCCGATGACATAGACCAATTCAAAGAAATTATGGTTATGGGTTGACACATCCTCCTGGTAATAAGTTTTTATCACAAACTTATCTGCATTGTCTAAGGTAGCTTCATTTAACTCAATGGTGTATTCTGTATTCATAAAGGTTAAAATCACCCCCTATTTTAGTGATAATCAGGTGTTCTATTTCATAATAAAATCTGTTAAGCTAAAAGTCAATCATAAGAATCATAAGAAGCAAAATGGTATGAATCATAAGAATAAATGGAGGTATTGATTATGGAATGGAAGGCACAATGGATTAAACCATCCTTTGACCTGGGAGATATTGCTCCCCTGTTTTCAAAAAGCTTTGTTATCAAGGGAAAGGTAAAGGAGGCAAAGCTCTACATTACGGCACTTGGTGTCTATGAAGCGGAGCTGAACGGAAAAAGGGTAGGGGAGTATGTACTTGCTCCCGGCTGGACCACCTATAATAAGAGGCTGCAGTACCAGGTATATGATGTGACAGAACAGCTTAAGGAAGACAACCGTTTCCTTGTAACCGTCGGTAAGGGCTGGTACAGAAGCAGGCTGGTGGGCTGGGAAGCTTCAGAGATCCAGCAGGAGCTGCAGAAATCCCCTGCAGGGCTTCTTGCCCAATTAGAAATCAATTATGAGGATGGGACTTTCGGTACAATTATCACGGATGAAACCTGGAGCTTTGGTGAGAGTAATGTCCGTTTTTCAGAAATCTACGACGGAGAAACCTATGATGCGTCCCTTACTGCCATAACAGGCGAAGGTAATCCGGTTCAGAGCTTTGATGGCCCTTCCCATACCTTGGTTTTTCAGCAGGGGGAGGAGATTCTGGAAAAGGAACGTGTCCATGGGGCGAGCATGTTCCATACTCCCAAGGGAGAGGTGGTAATCGACTTTGGCCAGGAGGTAACGGGCTATATTGAATTAGAGGTGGATGCGAAGTCCGGTGAGGAGATTGAATTGTCCCATGCGGAGGTGCTTGACAAGGAAGGCAACTTCTATACGGAAAATTACCGCAGCGCCAAGGCAAAATTCCACTATATCTGCAATGATGGCAAGCAGACCTATAAGCCAAAGCTGACCTTCTTTGGCTTCCGCTACATACGCATTGACCAGTTTCCCGGAGGAGTGGAAGCGGCAAAGCTGGAAAACTTCACGGCGGTTGTAGTATATTCCGATATTAAGCGCACCGGTCATTTAAGCTGCTCCAATCCGAAGCTGAACCAGCTGTTTGACAATATTATGTGGGGACAGAAAGGAAACTTCCTAGACATCCCGACGGATTGCCCCCAACGTGATGAGCGCCTTGGCTGGACCGGGGATGCGCAGGTGTTTGTAAAAGCAGCGGCTCTTAATTATGATGTAGAGAAGTTCTTTACGAAATGGCTGGCTGACCTGGCTGCGGACCAGGGAGAGGACGGACGCGTGGGCCATGTAATACCTGATGTATTGGGCGGGGACAGCAGTGCTGCCTGGGCTGATGCTTCCACCATCTGCCCTTGGGAAATTTATTTAGCCTACGGTAACCCCCAGATCCTTGCGTCCCAATTTGAAAGCATGAAGAAATGGGTGGGCTATATCACTGCTCATACAAGGGATGCCCATCTGTGGACTGGTGGACAGCATTTCGGGGACTGGCTGGGGCTGGATGCACCCTCCGGAAGCTACAAGGGCTCTACCAGGGAGGATTTTATCGCCTCCGCCTTTTACGCTTATTCTACCTCCCTGGTGGTTCGGGCAGGAAAGGTATTAGGAAAGGATGTTTCTGAGTATGAAGCATTGTATGGCTCTATTGTATCAGCCTTCAGAAAGGCATATCCGGAGTATTCTACCCAGACAGAATGTGTCCTTGCTGCACATTTTAAATTAGCCCCGGATTGTCAGGCCGCTGCGGATCAGCTGGCATCCATGGTAAAGGAATGCGGTGTCCAGCTGAAAACAGGATTTGTCGGAACTCCATACCTGCTCCATGTATTAAGTGATTATGGTTATGGGGATTTAGCCTATTCCTTGCTGCTGCGCGAAAGCTATCCTTCCTGGTTATATCCTATCACTAAGGGGGCTACCACGATCTGGGAGCATTGGGATGGTATCATGGAAAACGGGGATTTCTGGAGCGCGGACATGAATTCCTATAACCATTATGCTTATGGTGCAGTTGCCGACTGGGTATACGGTGTGGCTGGAGGCATTAAGACAATGGAGGAATTCCCTGGCTATGAAAAGGTGGTGGTTGCACCGAAGCCGGATGAGCGTCTGGATTGGTTAAAGATATCTCTGGAAACCAGACATGGTCTGATCCGCTCCGAGTGGAAAAAGGTATCGGGATTATGGCGGTATGAAATAGAAACGCCTGTGGAGGCATATGTGACGATTGCCGGGAAATACTATGAAGTATCAAAGGGAATACATACATTCTTTGGTAATATATGACAGTTAAAGGGGCCGCCGAAAGGCGGCCCCATGGCTTAAGAAAATAAAACGGTGACAGGGATCACAATCTGTTTTCCTATGGCGGCCGGGTTAGCCGGTTCATGGAACCGATAATGAGGTTTATCCGATAGATTCAGGATATAAAGAAAGAAAGTCTTTGTGGCAGATTAATCAGTGGCTCGGACAGGTCACTCTTTTTTTGGGAAAATATATGCAAAAACTAATGGATGCAGTGAATATCTATTTGTAAAGGAAATATCTTTAAAATGGGTACAACCAAAGACATATAAATATTCTGGTACCAATACTATAAAGTGAAAGAGGCAAAGTATATCCTGGTGGCTGGATATAACAATTCCTATATGGGGGTAGCACGCCACTTCCAGTCTTCTGCGGTCATTTTTATCAATATGAGGTTCCTTCAATAATTACACAGAGGGTTGTCCGAAAATGCAATAGAGGAAGGCGAAAAGGGATAACAATATGAAGTTATTTCTGGTAAAATAAAATTGTATCAATGTACATTTGGTGCAATTATTTCTAAATATAATTACTTTTTCTTTTGGATGTAACATGCTTTCAGGTGCGATTTCTTGAGAGCAATCACTTTTGGGCAATCACTTTTGAATATAACTATTCTTAAGAAGTAACGAAGTTTTAATTCCAAGAAAGGCATGGTGTCTATGTATGCTTCCATTTTTGAACCGATCGAATTAAACAAACAGTATCCAGCGAAGGTATTTGCCATGTCCATTGATAAATCAGACCTCCATTGGCATTATGAATATGAGATGATCCTGGTGTTAAAGGGCAGCCTGCTGGTCCGTGAGGGCCCTGAATCAACGCGGCTGGAAGCAGGGGATGTGATCCTGATTAACTCCCATGTTGCACATGAGCTATTCCGGACGGAAGAGGACAATATCTGCCTGTTTCTCCAACTGCACCATTCCCTTCTTTCGGATCCAAACCATGAGCATTGTACCTATCATTACTATCTGAACAGCAAAGGGACTGAGTTTTCGGCGGAGGATTATGCCGGTGAGGTGATACGGATACTTACACAGATCGGGATATCCTCCTATGAGGCTTCCCATCCCCAGACCTTGAAAATAAAGGGCTATTTATACCTGCTCGCCTCGGTCATATTAGAAAAGGTCCCCTATGACATCTACCAGAATGCGGAGAATAAACGGGAAGCGGATGAGATGGAGATGCTGTCGAATATCATCGATTACATCCAGAGGGAATTCAAAAATGAAACCGTGCTGGAAGATATTTACCGTAGTATCGGAATGAGTGAAAAATCAGTATACCGCCTGCTAAAAAGCTCCATCGGTATGACCGCCAAGGATCTGGTTCTCAGCTTTAAAATAAACTTTGCCCAGATGCTGCTAAAATCTACCCAGATATCAATCAATGTAATATCCGAGGAATGCGGCTTTGATTCTGAAAATACCTTCTACCGGGTCTTTAAAAAATATACCGGGGTCACGCCTAACGAATATCGAAAATACGGTGCAGCAGTCACGGTTAATAAGAACATCCAGGGCTACCTCGGATTCAATATGAAGGAAGCCCTGGAATTATTGGTGGAGCTGGGCGAGAAGGTGTAGGAGAAGACGGAGGAAAAGGTTGGGAAAAGGTATAGGAAAAGGTGTAGGAAAAAATATAGGAAAAGGTTAGAAAAAGATATAGGAAAAGATACAGGAAAAGCCATAGAAAGATACAGAAAAAAGCTATAGAAAAAGGTATAAGCAACAAAAAAGAACGAAACGGTATGAAATACAGGAGAGAGGCAAATGGGGATTTCTAAAAAATACAGGCTGGGCTTTACAGAGCAGGCAAAGGAGATACTCCAGGGGCTGACCTTGGAAGAAAAGGTTAGCTTGATGGGAGGCAATATGACTGTTGATGATATGTACCAGGAGTTTATTGCAGACCCGGAGAACCATCATTATAATATGACGCCGATTCCAGCGGGAGGAATCGAAGGGAAGGGGATACCTCCAGTGCTGTTTTGCGATGGCCCCCGCGGTGTGGCCTGCGGGACTGGACAAAGCACCTGCTTTCCCGTAACTATGCTAAGGGGCGCCACCTTTGACCGTAAGCTGGAGCAAAAGATCGGACAGGCCATTGGCAGGGAAATCAGGGCATACCAGGGAAACCTGTCCGGCGGAGTATGCA
>JARKQP010000370.1 GCA_029974875.1 Mobilitalea sp. | reverse complement strand
CTTTACCCCGGAGCTTTGGATCATCTTTACCGGTGATAGGGCTTCCTTCCCAATCCTGGCATTACAGAAATTATAGATTTCCTCCGCATTACTTTCCTTTAAAATGCTTTCCACCCCGAAATAGGTCTGCAGCTCCATATTCGCCCAATGGTACAGCGGACTTCCGATCAACCGTTCACAGGTCCTGGCCCAGGCAATGAATTTATCAAGGCTGCTTCCATTCCCTGTGATTAATTCCTCCGGTACTCCTGCGTAGCGCATGGCTCTCCATTTATAGTGGTCATATTTTAGCCATAGGGCCGAAATATCTGTGAATACCTCGTCCTCATAGATTTCCTTTGCCGAAAGATGGCAGTGGTAATCATAAATCGGAGCACATTTTGCAATATTATGATATAAGGCCTCTGCTGTCCTGCCCTTTAGTAAGAAATTGCCGCCAAACATAGAATTATTACTCCTTTACTTGAAACATAAGTGACATTTACAGAAGCTATTATAGCATTCCTTTCATTAGGTTTCCTATGCTATAAGTGCTATTTGACTTGCAAAAATTGCTGTGATAAAATAGTTCCTATGACATTAGATGACATTCTCCGCCTCTAAAACTTTGAAATTTTCCTGCTGACCTGTATGCCCATACAAACGATTCACTTTGCAAATACTGTACCGCCACCCAAATTTACGGGTTTATTATAGAATGAAAGGATTCATATGAGAAAGAAAACACAGGCCTATAATACACGCCAGACCATGCTGACCAATGACTATGAGATTTTCCATTACTCCGATACGAGGTTCGGGAGGGTAAGCCTGCACCATCATGATTTTTATGAATGCTATTATTTTATCTCAGGTGATGTCACCTATATAATCGAAGGAAAATCCTATCAGCTGATGCCGGGGGATATTATTTTAATTAATTCGAAGGAGCTGCACCAGCCCATCATCAATAACCGGGAAATCCCCTATGAGCGGATTGTCATATGGCTGAATAAGAATTTTTTGGACAACCTTTGCACTGAGACTACGGATCTGAAGCGCTGCTTCGAGGATAACGGGAAGGCGAATGTTATCCGGGCTGACATCGAAGCCCATCAGAGTATCCGCGCCATCCTAAACAAGCTGCTAAAGCTTGGGAGTTATTCCGGCATGGGGCTGGAGCTTTTATACCGGGCATATATTACAGAGCTGCTGATCCTGTTGAATAACCTGCTGTTTTTTAATACGGAGCGCTATAACATCAGCTTTGAAAAAAGCAGCCTTATCGAGGAAATCATTGATTATATTAATGCCCATCTGGAGGAGGCGATTACCGCACAGGACTTATCCCAGCAGTTTTACTTAAGCCGCTTCCACCTTTTGCGTGAATTCAAAAAATATTCGGGGACAACCCTCCATAAATTTATTGTCCAAAAGAAATTGATCCTGGCAAAGGAGCTGATCCTGCAGGGCATCCCCATTACCCAGGTTTATGAGCAATGCGGCTTTGGGGATTACTCTAATTTCTTCCGTGCCTTTAAGAATGAATATGGTGTAACCCCAAAGCAATTCTTCCAGCTGATGCACCAGCCGGAAGGTCCTGATGCGGAGCAGTAGCCTTCCACCTCTTCTATCAGGCATTTATTGTTTTTCCACGGATGTTTCTTATTTTTAATAAAAATAGGGCAGCTTTGAAACCAGAATCAAGGCCGCCCTATTTCTATGCTTTCAAGAAAGTCACAAAAAATATATTGTGCACCATATTATATATAAGTTAGCTGTATTGTCTTATATTGACAAGACTCCAAAATCGGCGTATACTTATTTTATTGTTTAGCAGTTAAACAAAAATTATCAGGTATTACATTATCCTTAGTTGAAATATAAGAAGAAAGGTGGAGTTGGTGATGTATTGCAGTGTGACCGGGCAGGTATTTGAAATTATCCGCCTTTTGGAGGAGGAAAAGAAAAAGCCGAAGGATTATGGCAGCGGGTGCTCTCTCTATCATGGGGAGGTCTTACTTCTGGAAACCATCACAAGATATCCCGATGAGAAAGTCAGCGCGCTCTCAGAACGCCTGGGGATCACGAAGGGTGCAATTACCCAGATGGTCGAAAAGCTTCGCCAAAAGGAATTAATAGAAACAGTAAAGCGCAATGATAATAAGAAGGAAAAGTACTTCCGCCCCACAAATAAGGGGGAACTGACGATGCAGGGACACCAGCTGTTCCACGAGCAGGCCAACCAAAAGCTTTGCAAATTTATCGCCTCTCTGGACTGTGGGGAGGCAGACACCGTCTTCCGCTTTTTGGAGTGCCTAAAGCAATGCGTACCCTTTTGCGAATTTGAATGTGTGTGTGAAGGCGAAAACGCAAACAATAAGGAGGAAAACCATGACGAACCAATCACTGTTGACTGTGCGCGGCTTACAGGCCGCACTTGAATCGGGAGAGGAAATTCTCCGGGGAGTGGAATTAAATATCCGAAGGGGTGAGGTGCACGTTATTATGGGACCCAACGGCTCGGGAAAGTCCACCCTTGCCAATACAATTATGGGCAGCCCTACCTACCGGATCACCGGAGGACAAATTGAATTTGATGGGGAAGACATCACGAAGGCCTCCGTGGACCTGCGGGCAAAGAAGGGAATCTTCCTGGCCTTCCAGTCCCCTGAAGAAATTGATGGCATTACCGTGTCCGATTTTTTGAAGACGGCAAAGGTCGCCTTGAGGGAAAAACCAATGAAGTTTTTTGAATTTAGGGCCCAAATACAGGATGCCCTGAACACTCTGCAGCTTGACAGCTCTTACGCTGGGCGTTATTTGAACGTGGGCTTTTCCGGCGGTGAAAAGAAGAAAAGCGAAATTTTGCAGCTTCTCACGCTGCAGCCACAGCTGGCCATATTGGACGAAACTGATTCCGGCCTTGACGTTGACGCCGTACGTGTGGTGACGGAGGGTATCCTGCGCTATAAAAACAAGGACAATGCCTTGCTGATTATCTCCCACAGTACCCGGCTCCTTGACGAGCTTCCGGTAGATTATGTCCATATACTTTCCCGTGGGCAGTTTGTGTGTACCGGTGACCGGAGCTTGATCAACGAAGTCAACACAAATGGATTTGCCCGGTTTATCCAGGCAGAAACGAGGTGAGCCATGGAACGAAAAAAAACTCAGCTCGATGAAATCGAGCGTGATATTTATGATATACCGGATGCACGCAACTCCAGCTACCAGGTGGCTCCGGGCCTGACGGAGGACATCGTGCGTGAAATATCCGCCGGACAGAAGGAGCCGGACTGGATGCTGCAATTGCGCCTTAAGAGCTTTAAGACCTTTCAAAAGCTGGATATGCCTGCGTGGGGGCCATCGCTGCAGGAGCTTGATATGGGACAAATTGTCACCTATGTCCGCCCGGAGGCCAGGATGACCGATGATTGGAGGAAGCTTCCCGATGACATGCGAAAAACCTTTGACCGTCTGGGAATCCCAAAGGCGGAGCAGGAATCCCTCTCCGGCGTGGGAGCACAGTACGATTCCGAGGTTGTCTACCATAACATGAAAGAGCAGATGAAGGCCCAGGGTGTGGTCTATACGGATATGCAGACCGCCCTGAGGGAATACGAAGATATGGTAAAGGCCAATTTTATGAAGCTGCTGCCCGCAAACGAGCATAAATTCATGGCGCTGCACGGAGCGGTATGGTCCGGAGGCTCCTTTGTGTATGTACCGGAGGGTGTCAATGTTGAAATGCCCCTCCAGTCCTATTTCCGCCTGAATGCTCCGGGAGCCGGCCAATTTGAGCATACTCTTATTATCTGTGAAAAGGGCTCTCAGCTCCATTTTATCGAAGGCTGCTCCGCCCCTAAATATAATGTGCTGAACCTCCACGCAGGCGGTGTGGAGCTTTATGTGAAGGAAGGCGCGACGCTGCGTTATTCTACCATTGAAAATTGGTCTAAAAATATGCTGAATTTAAACTCCAAGCGGGCTCTTGTGGAAAAGGATGGTGCCATCGAGTGGGTCTCCGGCACCTTCGGCTCCCATATCACGATGCTCTATCCCAGCAGCATTCTAAAAGGAGAAGGTGCCCGCAGCGAATACCTGGGAGTGAGCTTTGCAAGCTCCGGTCAGTTTTTGGATACCGGCGCCAAGGTCGTCCACGCCGCACCGAACACCTCCTCCACCATGTCGTCAAAATCCATTTCCAAAGGGGGCGGAAATACCACTACCCGCACCTCGGTGACCGTGCTGCATGAAGCCAAGAACAGCAGGTCAAGCGTGATTTGCGAAGCGCTGATGCTGGACAGTGACTCCCGTTCCGATACGGTTCCAGGTATGGATATACGAAATGATGAAGTGGATATCGGGCATGAAGCGAGGATCGGCCGCATCAGTGAAGCATCTATCTTCTACCTGATGAGCCGCGGCTTGAACGAGGAGGAGGCAAAGGCCCTGATCGTGCGCGGTTTTGTAGAGCCTGTTACGAAGGAGCTTCCGCTGGAATACGCGGTCGAAATGAACCGGCTGGTCGGACTTGAGCTTGAAGGTACCATAGGATAGGAGGTAACGTCATGAAATTTACGCAATTAAATGAACTGCAGATGCCCACATGGCGTTGGCTAAACATGAACACCGCCATGCTGGACGTAGAGGCTGAGTTTGACACGCCCTATAAGGGAGGCGTGTTGTCTGGCGGTAATACAGAGGTAAAAATTGAGCATCATACGGATTTGCAGACAATTGAGCATTTGCCCGATGACATGGTACGTCTGGGTGAATTTGTTTTTAAACACCAAAATTACGGCCTGACCGTGACCATTCCAAAGGACGTCCAGCTTGAGGAGCCTATTTTGCTGGAATTTGTGCTGGACGAGGGTTCACCGGTGCTGATCGATTTTCTTCACATCAAGGCAGAGGCCGGCAGCCGGGCAGATGTTGTTGTAAGCTACCGTTCCCCGGATGGCAGTGCATATTTTCACAGCGGCTTTGCCTTCCTGCAGGCGGCACCGGAATCACAGGTGCGCCTGATCAAGGTACAGATGCTCGGCAAGCATGCTTCCCACCTTGACGCAACCGCCGTATGTGTCGGGGAAGGTGGCCAGGGCAATGTGCTCTTTTGTGAGCTTGGCGGCGGACAGGTTGTGTCCGGCTGCAATGTTTCGCTGGCTGGTACCGATAGCCGCGGCGGGCTTGATACCCTCTACCTTGGCAGCGGCGGAAAGAAACAGGACTTTAATTACCGGCTGGAGCTGCGCGGAAGGACGTCTGAGGGTGAGATTTCCGTTAAGGGCGCCCTTGCGGGCACAACGAGGAAGGTGCTGAAAAGCACCCTTGACTTTATACGCGGTGCAGCCGGTTCCAAGGGCCGGGAGGAAGAAACCGTGCTCACCCTAAGTGACCGTGCAATAAACCTGTCAACGCCCCTGCTGCTATGCGGCGAAGCCAATGTAGAAGGAGCCCACGCAACCTCCAGCGGAAAGCCCGATCCTGGAAAGCTCTATTACCTCATGAGCCGCGGCTTTACTGAGCGGGACGCAAAACGGCTCCTGGTGGAGGCCTCCTTCACTCCTATTCTGGATAAGCTGCCCACACAGGAGCTGCGTGATGCGGTTTACGGACGGATTAAGGAGGTTGTGCATAATGAAGCCTGAATATTATAAACGGGATTTTCCCCTTCTTTTGCAGAAGGAGCCGGAGGGGCACACCCTGGCCTATCTTGACAATGCCGCCACTACCCAAAAGCCCATGCAGGTCATCGATGCGGTCCGCAGGTATTATGAAACCTTCAACGCCAACCCCCACCGTGGTTCCTACTCCATCAGCGTAAAGGTCACAGAGGCCTTCGAACAGATCCGGGGTAAGGCCGCAGGCTTTATCGGTGCGGCGGATCCGGAGGAAATCATTTTCACCTCCGGCACCACGGACTCCATCAACCTTGTGGCACTGAGCTATGGCGAAGGATTTGTGCGGCAGGGGGACCATATTCTCCTCTCCGTAATGGAGCACCACAGCAACCTGCTGCCCTGGCAGCGTCTTGCCCGGAGGACGGGAGCTACCCTGAACTATCTCTTCCCTGATGCAAACGGGCGCGTCACTCTGGAGGAGGTTGCCAAAAAGCTCACTCCCAGGACAAAAATTGTCGCCCTCACCCATGTATCCAATGTGCTCGGCGGAGTAAACCCCATCCGGCACATCACCGCCCTTGCACATGACAGGGGGGCTGCCGTTTTGCTGGACGCCGCCCAGAGCGTGCCCCACCTGCCCGTGGACGTGCAGGCGCTGGATGTGGATTTTCTGGCCTTTTCCGGGCATAAGATGCTGGCACCCGCAGGCATTGGCATCCTGTATGGAAAAAAAGAATTTCTTCAGTCCATGGAGCCTCTTTGCCTGGGCGGAGGCATTGTAGAGGAGGTTACCCAGCAAACCGTGCGTTATCTGGATGCACCATGGAAATTCGAGGCAGGCACCCAGAACGCCGAGGGCGTTATCGGCCTTGGAGCCGCCATCGATTATCTGGAAGCTATCGGCCTGTCGGGGATCCAGGAAATCGAAGGCCAATTGACAGCGTATGCCCTGGAAAAGCTCACGGAGCTCTCCGAAATCGAGCTGTACGGCGTAGGGGACGGCAAAGCCCGGACCGGCATCCTTTCCTTTAATATCGCCGGCGTCCATCCCCATGACACCGCCACAATCCTGGCCTCCCACGGAGTGGCCGTGAGGGCAGGGCACCACTGCGCCCAGCCTCTGATGGCCTACCTGGGCGTAAACGCAACCTGCCGGATGAGCCTGTATTTTTACAACACGAAGGAGGACATAGACCGCCTCGTCCAGGCGTTAAAAACAGTAAGGGGGGTGCTTGGTCTTGAATCTCAATGAGCTATATTCCCAGGTGATTAAGGATCACAATTTGTCCCGCCACAATAAGCATGAGCTGGAAAACGCCAGCGTAGCAATGCCGGGCAGAAACCCCAGCTGCGGCGACGAAATCCAGCTGTTCCTGAAGCTTAGGGACCACATTATTGAGGATGCCTCCTATACCGGGGTCGGCTGTGCCATCTCCCAGGCCTCCGTTTCCATCATGATCGACCAGGTACGGGGAAAAACGGTGGAGGAGGCCAGGGAGCTGTGCCGTCTTTTTCTGAATATGATACGCCACATCCCTCTTTCTGAGGCTGAGCTGCAGAAGCTTGAGGAGGCTGCCGCTCTCTCCGGCGTCGCCGGCATGCCTGCAAGGGTAAAATGTGCAACCATGCCCTGGCACACGCTGGAGGCCGCTTTAGCTGCCATAAAAACGGATGATTAAACCTTATTTTCTTTATTCCACGCTCTTCAACGCTTCTACCATGTTGATCCTGCGCAGGGACTTATCCGTGATCCGGTTCACCAGCAACGTAAATACCATAGTCAGCACCGCTGCAGCCAGATAGGCGAAAAAGGAAACACGGACATTAAAGGCCGTATCCGCAATGCTGACATTCGCCAAAATGCCATAGGTAGCCCCATAACCCGCCGGCATACCCAGAAGAATACCTATCAGGGTAAGGATAATCGTCTCTTTATTAATATAGGAGGCAACTTCCCCCGGCTGGAAGCCGAGCACCTTCATGGTCGCCAGCTCCCTCTCCCGCTCGCTTACATTGATATTGGAGAGTGTAAATAATACCGTAAATGCCAATACTGCCGACATACCGATCAAAAGGTAGACAACCATATTGACGATTTTCTTCATATCCCCGAAGGCATCCCTCACATGCTGGCTGCTGCTCACGGTGAGGATCCTCTCATCCTCTGACAGCTTAGCCAGCCAGCTTTCCCGGTCATCCTTTTCCTCCAGGTTGAGCAGGTAGGCAGAGCCGTCGTAATCCCCGAAGGCTGCCTGATAACTGCTTTCACTGACATAGATATAATTACCTGCATTGTTGACCGTAACAAAGGCCACCGGGAACTCATGCTCAAGATTATCCTCATTCTGTAAGGAAACCCTGTCCCTGTCCTCTATCTTCAGCTGCTTTGCAGCATTTTGCGTAACTACAAGACCCTCCGCTGGGAGGCTCCTGCTTTTTCCTGTGGACAGCTCCCGAAGATGGACATAGGGACTTAAGTCCGCACCATCAGGAATTACCATTACAGCTATCTCCACGCTGCGGCTGTCCTTCCAGAGTGTCAGGGTACTGATCTGCAGCTGCAGCTCTTCCCGGATCATGCCGGAATCCTTCCATTCCTCCCTCAGCCGGTCTCTCTCCTCTGCCGTAAGGTCGTCCGTCACTACAACCGCATCATATACCGTCACCTTGTCAAACTGGTCGGACATGAGCCCGCCCACTGTATCCCGTACGCCAAAGCCAAGTACAATCAGCATCATACAGCCAAGGATGCCTATGATCGTCATGAGCGCCCGCTTTTTATAGCGGAACAGATTTCTGCAGGTCACTTTACTTAAGAATTTAAGGCGCCGCCAGATAAATGGTATCCGCTCCAGTAAAATACGGCTTCCGTCCTTTGGCGGCTTCGGCCGCATCAATTCCGCCGGCCGCTTGTGCAGCATCTCTACACAGGAGAACACGGTCGCTCCCACAATTCCAAACAGGAACAGTCCAAAGCTTCCCAATCCATAGACCGGATAGAAGGATAGCTTATATTCGGGTATCACATAAAGGCGGTTTGCAATAATGCGGATTACCTCCGGAAGTCCCCAAAAGCCAAGCACAGTTCCCAGTATCCCGCCAACTCCACAGGCCAGGACGGCATAAATGAGGTATTTCATACTAATCTGGTGTTTGGCATAGCCAAGGGATTTATAGGTACCGATCAGTGAACGGTCCTCTTCCACCATTCTAGTCATGGTTGTCAGGCAAACCAGGATTGCTACCAGGAAGAAAATAAACGGAAATGCACTGGTAACCGCCTCAATAAAGCTGATATCGTTATGCAGGCCGGAAAAGCTGTCGTTATCGTATCTGTCCCACACATACCACTTCGCCTCTCCGATGTCGGCAACCTCCGCCTTTCCATCTGCAATTTTCTGCTTCGCGTCTGCTATGGAGCTCCGGTACTTTGCTATGTTCTCATCCAGCTCCTTCTGTCCGTCCCTAAGCTCTGCTTCTGCCTCTGTTAATTCCCTTCTGGCGTCCTCGAGCTTTCTTAGGCCATCCTCCAGCTCCTCCTGCTTTTCATCAAGCTGCTGCTCCGCTTCCGCCTTCTTTGTATCCAGCTCCTCCTGCCCCTGGACCAGCTTTGCTTTTCCTGCTTCAATTTCCTTCCGGGAGGATTGTATCTGCTTTAGCGCACCTGCTTTTTTTGCTGCCAGGGTGGACGAATTTTCATCCAAAAGCTCCTGGCTATAATCCAGGGTTCCCTGCTGAACCGCAAGAGCCGATAAGGCTTTGAGCTGTTCCTCCGCCAGAGGTGCCCCGCCCATGAAGAAATGGCCTGCCAGCTTCTGTGTATCCTCCTGCAGCCCTGCCATTGCCTGATTATAGGCCTTTGTCTGACCGCTGGTAGGGGTTTCTCCCTTCTCAGCTGCCACCAAATATGGAGCCGCAGCTTTCCCCTTCGCTATCATATCCGTCCATACTGACCGGGTCTCACCACTGCTCCAAATTGCCTGGGCTTCCTTTGAAAAGGCTGCCACCGTACCGGATAATCCAGCCTTGGCTTCTTCCTTTTTCTGGTCCAGTTCCTTCTGGCTCCCTGCCAATTGCTGCTCATAAGCTGCAAATTCCTTAAGGGCGGAAGCCTCCTCCTTGTTAAGCTCAGCCTCGCCGTCCTCCAGCTTAGCCTTGTTTGTATCCAGCTCCTTCTGGGCGGAAAGAAACTTTTCATCAGCAGATTTCCTAGCCTTTGTCAAAGCCTCCTGCCCATCGGCAAGCTTCACCTCGTTTTCCTCCACCTCGGCCAGGCCTTCATGATAGCTGTCCCAGCCGTCATTGATTTCTATTTGGGCATCCGCTAATTCCTGGTCTGCCTCCGCCATCTTGTCTGCCAGCTCTTCTTCTGCATCAGCAAGCCTTTGGTTGGCTTCACCCACCACCTGGTCATATCTGGCCTGCTCCCTTTCCTCTGCCAGGGTCTCCTTAATATCTGCAGCAACCCCATCTACCAGTGCCCGGTACTTTTCCGAGTAGGTGTCCAGCTCCTTTGCACCGTCAACTGTCAGGTAGATTGTGGTAATGACTTCACTGTCAATACACCCCTTTACCGCAAACATCATATAGTCGCTGCCGCTGGAGGAGAAGGAGGAGTTTGCAAGGCCTTCCTCTTTGCTGGAGATATCAAGAGGGCTCAGCACCAGAGCCGTGATCTCATATTCCGATACTGCCAGCTCAGGCTTTGGGGAGTCAGCCTCAAGCGACACATCCAGGTCTTCTGTCTCCACACTGTCTGCTTTATCTGTATTATCTGCCTCATCCGTATTGTTTGTATCATCTGTGTTGTCTGCTTTATCTGTATTGTCTGCTTCATCCGTATTGTTTGCTTCATCTGTGTTGTCTGCTTTATCTACATTGCCTGCTTCATCCTTTTTTTCCGCATCCTGCGTTGTGTCTACCGCCTCCAGGGTGATCTTATCCCCCAGCTTCAGGCCTGTATCGTGAAGGAACCTTTCCGTCACCGCAATTTGTCCGGCCTCCTTGGGCAGCTTTCCTTCCAACACATAGGGTTCATTCATACCTCCCCCGTCCAGGGTAGATAAGTTGGCTACCAGCAGGCTCTCACCGTTCTGCTTCAGCTTCACGTCCATGCTGTAATCGGCAAATGCGCTGCCAACACCCTCGATCCGGGACAAGGCCTCAAGATCCTTCTCCGTCAGCCCAAGGGTGGACGCAATTTTAATATCATAGGTGCTCTGCCGGTCATAGAACCGGTCCGCAGAGTCGAATACATCCATACATCCCGCCGTAAATCCGGTGAACACGCCGGTTCCCAAGGCTGCCATTGCAACAATGGCAATAAATCTGGACAGATTCTTTTTGATGGTACATGTAATATCCTTAATATAAGCACTTTTTCTCATTAATACCCCTATTTGTCTCCTTCCCCTTCGAATTCAATGACCCGCCCCACCGGATTAAATAACCGGCAGGAAGCAGGCAATATGAGATAGATAATACTAAGTAGGAGCTCCTACCATTCAATCTCCGAAATATTCACCGGTTCCGGGTTAAGAGCCACATCGATCACCTTGCCGCTCTTAAAGCGCAGTACCCGGTCTGCCATGGGTGCTATTGCGCTGTTATGGGTAATAATGACCACCGTGATGCCCTGGATCCTACAGGTATCCTGGAGAATCTGCAGCACCTGCTTACCAGTTACATAATCCAGGGCTCCCGTCGGTTCATCGCATAATAAAAGCTTCGGGTTCTTTGCCAATGCCCGTGCAATGGCGACCCTCTGCTGTTCTCCGCCGGAAAGCTGGGCAGGGAAATTATTGATGCGTTCACCAAGCCCCACGTCCTGCAATGTTTTAACCGCATCCAGGCTGTCCGGACAGATCTGTGCCGCCAGCTCCACATTCTCCAGCGCAGTCAGGTTGGGCACCAGGTTATAGAATTGAAACACAAAGCCCACGTCATTACGCCGGTACTTGCATAGCTGGGATTCCGTCCAATGTGTGATATCCGTTCCATCAAAGAGCACCGTTCCCCTCGTTGCCGTGTCCATGCCGCCAAGAATATTCAGCGCCGTGGTTTTACCCGCCCCCGAAGAACCCAGGATTACTGCCAGCTCCCCCTTTTCCACCGAAAAGGTCGCCGAATTTAAGGCATGTACGGTATTTCCACCCATACCGTATTCTTTATATACATTTTCAAATGTGATGAACGACATTCCATTTCCTCCAAAAATTCTCTTAACTTTATATTATTCTTAACTCTATATTATATTGTGCTTCCGTCCTTCGTCCTTCCACACATATCCTTTTGGGCAATACTACTCTGTATTATAGCTATAATTGGGAAAGGTATCAATTAACTTTGGCTGCATCTTTATTAAATAAATATAAACTTAAAGAAAATAAATCTAAACTCAGGGACAACATTCAATTCACTCGAAGCAAAATGCCCTTGTAAAATAGCCTTCCAAAAACAGCATATAGAAATTCATGCCAGAAAATGCATACAAAAACATACAGAAAATACATACAGAAAATACATACAGAAAATGCGCCCTGATCAGGCCGTAAAAGCCATTCTCAGGGCGCATCCTTATAAAGCTAAACAATTATATAAGGCTAAACAACGCAGCAACGGATGAGCATGTGTTGGCAACACCATGGATTAGCCAGCTTGGAACTATCGAGCCACCGGCTTCCTTTTCATTTAAATAGCCCATCCCAAAGCCAATAATTCCGGTGAAAACTGTAACAATGGCTGCCTTCACCAGTCCCACGGACGGGAAGAACATCAGGCCATGCATCAGCCCGAATACTGCGGCCTGAATTACATTTCCCATTGCAAACCCTAATTTATTAATCAGGCGCTTACCTAAAAATCCCCTAAAAAGTAACTCTTCATTAAAGGCTGTCTGAAAAAAGGCATAAATCATCACCGGAAGGATCGCGGATATTCCCAGCCCTGTGAATTGTGACGTTGCCATCTGACCGCTGCTTACCATTGGAACGATGGCAAGGAAAACGATCAAAAAAATGGCTTGGATTGCAATGATCAGGAGCCAAAATCTCATTTTATGGTTTATACGGATTTTTTTATATCCAACCCACCGGAAAAAGGATTTTTCTTTTCTTCCAGTGGCCAGCCACCAGAGAAAAGGCAATATTGCAAATAATAGAAACTGGACGACAGAGCTTAAAATAATATTTATCAGTAATTGCATAGATCCCCCTCCATTTCATATGGATTAATGTCCCAGTGCCCTCTGGATTGCCATTTTGGTCTTTAGGACATCCTGGGCCAGGACGGCAATACGCTCATCGGACATGCGGACTGCCGGTGCCGATATACTAAAGGCATTACCCGGTATCCCGTTATGGTTTTTTATACAGGCTGCTATGCACCTTACCCCGATTTCATTTTCTTCGTTATCCAGTGCATACCCTTTTTCCCTGATTTCAAGCAATTCCTTTTGAAGCTCTTTATATTCCGTGATTGTCTTTGCCGTCTTTTTCTCAATCAGGCTATTATCCCAAAGATACCTTACCTCACTGTCCGTCATTTCCGACAGGATTGCCTTTCCGACAGCCGAGCAGTACAACGGTCTTGATAGCCCCACCTGCGATGCCATCCGTATGGCACTTTCCTGGGGATACAGGGGTGCGACCTTATCCAGGTAAAAGACCTCCGTTCCCCTTCTTTGTACAAAATGCACCGTTTCCCTGCAGTTGTTGGCCAGTTCTTCCATATAGGGGCGTACCGTGGTAATAATGTCCACCTTTGATAATACCCTTCCTGACAACTCTACTATCTTAAAGGAAAGCATATATTTTCCTGTCCCTTCATCCTGGTTCACATATCCCATACAAATTAACGATAGCAACAGCCTATGTACTGTGCTTTTGTGCAGTCCCAGCCGGGTGCTTAATTCTACAAGCCCTATGGGTCCTGTTACCGCCAAGGTTTCCAATACCCCAAAAATCCTCTCTGCCGCTTGGACCGGGTTTTTTACATCCTTTTCATTTTTGTCCGTCATTTTATCATTCACCTTCTTAATCTTACTATTACTAATCTTACATTATTCATTCCCGGGCTATCAAAACCTATGTTACTCAATTTCTATTGCCCAATCTCATGTTACCAAACAATCTAATATTAACAGTTGTAGGAAAAAAATACAACATGGCAGAAAGAATTACAGTATGATAGAGAAATTACACATAACAGAACAAGCTACAATCAGAAACAAATTACAATCAGATCAGACAAATAAGCCAATCCTTCAAAAAATGAAGCAATAAGCTCTTGACAAATCGAAGTATCAAATTTATACTCTAATTACAAAATTACGAAACCAAGTTTCACAATATGAAACAAAAGCATTTTGCAGCACGAAGCAAGGAAATCGCATTAATTGTATAAAAAACTTCACCAACTATGCAGTTTCTCAATTATCCACCATTAATTAATGAAAGGAAAATATGATTCCAGGCAATGAGCAAATCATAGGGTAAAATCATGAACGAGATCTTAGAACAAATTTCCAAAATAGGAATTGTACCTGTAATAGCCTTAGACAATTCGGAGGATGCAGCACCCCTGGCAAAGGCTCTTTGTGCGGGCGGCCTTCCCTGCGCTGAGGTTACCTTCCGGACTGCCGCCGCTGAGGATTCCATCCGCATTATAGCAAGTGAATTTCCAGAAATGCTGGTCGGCGCCGGCACCGTATTAACCACGGAGCAGGTGGACCGCGCCATCGGGGCAGGAGCCCAATTTATTGTAAGTCCGGGCTTAAATCCTAAAATCGTAAAATATTGTGTTGACAGAAACATTACCATCCTGCCCGGCTGTACCAACCCCAGCGACATCGAACAGGCCATAGAACATGGGCTTGAGGTAGTGAAGTTCTTTCCCGCGGAAGCAAGCGGCGGCCTGAACATGATCAAAGCCATGGCTGCACCCTATACTAATATGAAGTTCATGCCCACCGGCGGAATTGGCCCGGCCAACCTAAATACCTACCTGGATTTCCGTAAAATAATAGCCTGTGGCGGAAGCTGGATGGTCAGCAATGATTTAATAAGAAGCAAAAATTTTGCTGAAATCACTGCCCTGACGAAACAGGCCATTTCTTCCATGCTTGGCTTTAAGCTGGCGCATGTGGGAATCAATATGGAAAGTGAATCCGAGGCTGACGCACTGGCTGGTACCTTTGAACAAATCTTTGATTTTAAGAAGGATCCAAAGACCTCCTCCATCTTCGCAGGAACGGGCTTTGAAATTATGAAGTTCCCCTATCTCGGCACCAATGGGCATATTGCCATTGCCACCAATTACATAGAACGGGCTATCTATCATTTAGAAATGCGGGGCTATCAGGTTGATATGTCAACGGCCAAATATGACAGCGCACAGCAATTGAAGGCCGTCTATTTAAATGGCAACTATGGCGGTTTCGCATTACATCTGGTACAAAAATAAGAGAAAAATAAAGAAATTGGATTCAAGTCAAAAATCAGCTTAACAAACAACCAGCAAGAAATCACCTAACAAACAAATAATAAGGAGGCTTTTATGTCTAAAAGAGTTATCACCTTTGGAGAAATCATGTTACGGCTCGCCCCGGAGGGCTACAGCCGGTTTGTACAGGCAGAGCAATATAATGCAACCTATGGAGGAGGCGAAGCAAATGTGGCTGTTTCCCTGGCCAATTTCGGGATGGATGCCAGCTTTGTAACAAAGCTCCCCACAAACGAGATCGGGCAGGCAGGAGTCAACTCCCTGCGGAAATACGGTGTTGATACAACACTGATCACCCGTGGCGGTGACCGTGTAGGTATCTATTTTCTAGAAAAGGGCGCCAGCCAAAGACCCTCCAAGGTCATTTACGACCGCGCCGGCTCCTCCATCCAGACAGCTACCCGTGATGATTTTAATTGGGAGAAAATATTTGCGCAGGCAGACTGGTTCCATTTCACCGGAATAACCCCCGCCCTCGGTGACAATATTGCGGCAATTTGCCTGGATGCATGTAAATATGCAAAGGAAAAGGGAATCACGGTAAGCTGCGATTTAAACTATAGGAATAAGCTATGGTCAAAGGCAAAAGCAAACCAGGTAATGAGCGGGCTTTGCCAATATGTTGACGTCTGCATTGCCAACGAAGAGGATGCCCATGATGTATTTGGCATAAAAGCAGCCGACACTGATGTTACCAGTGGGAAAGTGAACCATGAGGGCTATAAGGATGTGGCCTGCCAGCTGACTGAACGGTTCGGCTTCAAAAAGGTTGCCATTACCCTGCGTGAATCGGTTTCAGCTAATGATAATTACTGGGCAGCCATGCTCTATGACGGAAAAAACCATTATTTCAGTAAAAAATATCTCATGCATATTGTTGACCGTGTCGGCGGTGGGGATTCCTTCGGTGCCGGGCTAATCTACGCTTCTTTAAATGATTTTGCCCCCCAGGAGGCTATCGAGTTCGCCGTAGCTGCCAGCTGCTTAAAGCATAGCATTGAAGGCGACTTTAACCATGCTTCCGTTGACGAAGTATTAAAGCTTGCCGGGGGAGATGCCTCCGGCCGCGTCCAGAGGTGAAAATAAAGCCCTGGATCAACCCATTTGGTAGGTAGAAGGAGCCATACCCACTCCTTTTATTTCAGTCCCTAAGGACTGCCTATAGCCAGTCCTTAAGCACCGGCCATAATAGCCATGCTTAAGGACTTTTTATTGTCCAAATTTTATTTTTTACTATGTTAAATCTAAATTTTTTGCCAACAAATCCTTAAATGTATCTATTTATTATAAAATCTAAAAATTTTCTAAAATCTTAATAATATATCCAAAAATGGTTGCATTTATCTTTTTTCTTTGATATACTTTAGCCATTATGAGATTCTTTAATACATTAAAAGAGGTTTTTCTATCATCACTGCCCTTGGCGGCAGTCATAATTATTGTCTGCGTTTTCGTGGCTCCCATGGACAATGCATTCGATTATTTAAAGTTAATAGTTGGTTACGCGAGTGTTGTTCTAGGGCAGGCGCTGTTCCTGGACGGCTTGACCATCAGCATCCTGCCAATTGGTAAGCTGGTTGGAAGTTCACTGGTAAAACTGAAGAAAGCCATATTCATTATTTTCTTTGGCTTTTTATTCGGTCTTCTTGCTACGGTTGCCGAACCGGCTTTGGCAGTATTAGCCAGACAGACCTATATGATCATGCCTATTATTAATGAGACAGTATTCATTTGGATCATGGGTACGGGAATCGGTGTGCTGGTCGGTTTTTCGTTGTTCAGAATCATGAAGGACTTGAATATTAAAATTGTATTTGCTATACTATACATTGCAATTTTTATTACTATCTTTTTTGTCCCCGAGCAGTTTATCGCATTGGCCTTTGATGGCAGTGGTGCGACTACAGGTGATATTTCTGTCCCCTTTATACTGGCACTCGGTCTGGGCGTTTCCGGCACTATGTCAAAGCATAAAGCCAACGAAGACACCTTCGGAATTATTGGGCTTGCCTCTGTAGGGCCTATTTTGGCATTGTTCTTTTATGGCATTATCTTAAAAGCGGTAAACGGAGGAGTGCTTCCTCCAGCTGGTGTATATGATCCGGGTGCAGCAGAAAGCTTAGGAGCGATTGTCCAATCAAACCTTTTTGGTGTTGCCCTTGCACTTTTTCCGATTGTGCTTGTATACTTACCGTTCCAGTTTCTGCTTATAAAGCTTCCGAAAAAGGAGCTTATCCAAATATTGCTCGGTTCTATTTCTACATACGTAGGCCTTCTTATCTTCCTATCAGGAATTGATTTCGGCTTTGCGTTTGCAGGCAAATATATCGGTGAAGTGTTTTTAGCCCCTTCCCGTCCGGGCTGGTTTAAATGGCTGCTGCTTCTAGTCGGCTTTGTGCTGGGAGTTGCAATTACGTTGTCCGAGCCGGCTGTTACTGTACTAGGCGAACAGCTTGAAGAAATCACTAATGGACATATCAAAAAAATAGCAATCCGCTCCACGCTTGCTATCGGCATTGGTTTTGCCTCACTGTTTTCAATGGTTAAAATTCTGACCCAGATAAACATCCTTTGGTTTTTGGTTCCGCTTTATGCCATAGCCCTCATCATGATGAAATTTACTTCAAACCTTTTTGTAGGGTTGGCATTTGATTCCGGCGGGGTCACAGGTGGTGCGTTGACATCAGCATTCTTAACTCCCCTTACCCTAGGAGCTGCACAGGCTGTAGCTGATTTAGCCGGAGAGGGAGCCCAATCGGTTTTAACAAACGGGTTTGGAATTATTGCATTTATTTCTGTGACACCTTTAATCGCAGTGCAGGCCCTGGGTATCATTTACGATATCAGGCTGAAGAAATCGCAGAAGCTCATTTTAGAAGGTGAACTTGCTGAGCTTCACGAATTGGAGGCTATCCTTTTACAAGCCCCACAGGTTGCTGTAGCCAATGCCGCTAATAATCATTTTGAAGCAACCGGTAACTTTTTTGAAGTAACTAATAATTATTTTGAAAAAGCCGATAATAATTTTGAAGAAGCTAATAACCACCTTGAAGAGGTTAATAACCATTTTGAGGAGATCGATAGCTCTTCTGAAGAAGCTAATAGCTCTTTTGAAGATATCAATATCCCTTCTGAAGAAGCTGATAATCAATTTAAAGAAGCTAACAGTTCTATTGAAGAAAGTAATAGCCGTATTGAAGAAAGTGGTAACAATCTTCAAGAAAGCAATAACTATCCCGACGAAATAACAACAGACGGGATTTTATCCACGGAGGATAGGAACAGTGACATATGACATTCCATTTTGTCTGGAATTTTTGACTATAATAGCCGGAAGAAAACTAAGAGATGCCCTTACCGATTCCTTATCGGAGCAGGGTGGACGGCTGATAACCATTATATATGGCAAAGGTTCTATCAAATCAGATTATCTGCATGACATGCTTGGGCTGGTACCGGAAGAAAATAAAGTTATGATTACCTGCCTGCTGCCCTGTATGAAGACTGATGCTGTGATGGATATGCTGGTCAATAAATTTCATTTTGACAAACCAAACACGGGCATTGCATTTACCATACCTATTGAAAATATTTCGTTTTAATTTTT
Source organism: Mobilitalea sp. (assembly GCA_029974875.1). The sequence continues at coordinate 17,069 of JARKQP010000370.1, read as the reverse complement.
GGAGGATTTTGAAGTGGCTGAATTGAGTCATAAGAAGGCATTATATATTATTGCCAATATCGGATTTGCCGATGAAATTGCGGAAATCTTACGTGAAGAAGGGGTGGGCGGCGCAACGATCATGAATGCCCGCGGAGCCGGAGCCGTGCATAAATCAATTTGGGGAATTACCATTGATACGGAGAAAGAAATTATTTTAAGTGTGATTGATGAGGATATGAGTGACAAGGTCATTCAATCCCTAAGAAGGCAGACCGGTCCGGGTACTCCTGCCAACAGTATCTGTTTTACTATGCCGGTCGGCAAATTTGTTATGACGAGCTCACCAATGCCGTTGAACGGGAAAACAGAATAAGTCGGAAGATTTTATTTTAGAAGAAACCGGTCCTTTGTAGGACCGGTTTCTTTATTATGCAATCATTCCTCAAAGTAAAGCTTCACCTTACCTACAATCCCAGTCGGTGAAAGCGGTGCCTTCTTGCCCATGCTATAAGGATCCACACCCATACTGCGTACTTTTCTCGCCAGGGTCGTAGCTACCTCAATCCTTATCCTATTCTCCCCTTCTATTACATAATCAGAGATATCATATAGATAAGGCTTTGCTATCTTCATCCCAACGCTGCTACCATTCAGGAAAACCTCCGCACTCTCATATGCATCTTCGATCTCCAGAACCACTCTCCCGCCGCCTTTGACCAGGCAGCTTGTCTCATAAGCATAATATCCCGAAAAATCAGGGTAACTCTCAGCCATACTTATTAAGCAGTCCATCCATTCTTCTCCCGAAAACTTGGGATATTCCAAAGCTTCCGCTTTTGATACTTTGAAAGACTTCAATTCAAGTGCTTCTCCCCGCAGCCTTAAGCCTTTCTTCATATCCGCCGGCATTTCTTCGCCAAATACAACTACCACCATCTCTAACGGCCCGATTTCCAGCTTCAATTTTGTTCCGGCGGTACAGGCCTCAGCTTCAACCGCGCGAAGACAATTTTCCCAGGCATCATATTGATAAGCGTTGCTCTTTGACATGACAGTTACTTCCCCACAAAAATCCTTTGCCGGATCCTCATTTAAAAAGAAATAGGTATCTATATCTGTCGCATAGTGGTATACCGTCAGATTCCGGAAGGTTCTATCAAGCCGGATATCCCTTTGGAATAAGGCTTCCAGTGTTTCATCCAGTTTTTCAACAGGGATGACAATTGCCCCAGGCAATATTTTCTCCAACAAGGCTTCACTTCCAGCCCTATCCGCATTGCTGATTCCCATCGGCAGGCTGTCAATAAAGATAACTGGAAACTCCCCCTCTGCTGCCTCCGCTATAAACTCAGCGGCAGACCTATACAGGTAATCACATCTGGAGACAACTAATGCCTTATATTCACTCCCATTAACCGATAAGGCTCTTCCATTGAATTTTGTATTATAGGCCGCCCTGTTTCCGAATACATCCGCAGGAATGATATGAAAATCGACCTGCTTCTGGGTCAGCTCCCTGGCCACAAACAGGTTACTCTGGTACTCACCGCTCCACTGGCTCTCACCATGGTACAGCACTGCAACCTCCGTCCTGGAAATGCCGCCATTGATCAGGTGGCAGATCCGGTTTGTGTAGGCCATAAGCTCCCCAAACCCACGGTACTGTGGATTTTCCCCATGGGCATAGAAATGGGGAGGGCAATCAAAGTCCGGGAAGGGTGCCGGTGAAAATGCATGAGGGACAAAATAATTCACACCCCTTACAAGAAAATGGTCCGTCAGATATTTTTCCAGCCTAACCCCGCAATGCCAGCCATACGCCCCAAAATTCTCACACATACAGCGTCCTGATTTTCTCGGGTCTATGGCTGCCAGGGACGCTCCCAGCTTGCCAAGCTCATAGTGATAGAAACCGGCATCATCCTGGCAGCCCAGACCCGGAAAGCGTTCTACCGTTTGCCCCCCTATCATGACCTGGCCTCCTATATTATCAATCCCCGCCATATGCTGACCAGCCAAACCTCTGAAAAAATGTCCCATGCTGGGTCCTAAATTAGCATTTGAGTCACAATCCTCCAGCATATGTCCGATATATTCGACCCCGTGGTCTTTACACCAATCCCCATTCTGCCTGGAGAAGCATTCCTCCACTAATTTAGATACTACGTCCATATAGGCAACGCGTATCCTTGCCTTCATTTGGTCGTCCACACCCTTCGCCCATAGAAATGGAAGGTACAGCGGCCATTCCCCGCTCCCGAATTCCTCCTCCATCCGCTCCGGCACAGCCTTTGACCAAGGCAGAGCCTGAACCGGCTTTCCAATAAGATCCCCCGCCGTATAGCCGGGAGTGTTGCCGATTGGCGGCTCATCGCTGAAAAATCCGGCAATTACCTGCCCGAAATAATCCTTATATTTTTCATAATGGGGCTCGTATACCGCTTCAATCAGTAAATGGCAGGAGGCTTTATCCAGGAAGTTGATATAATCATTTCTTCCCCTCGCATCCCGGGTCAGGTATATTACATATACCTTCCAGTAGCCTTCCGGAACATCCCATTTTAACAAACCCTCACGGATCATTGGCGTTAAATCAACAGGAGCTCCAAGCAGGTTACCCTCTTCTACCCCACAGGCAACTACCCGGAACAGCTGGTCATCATTAAAAATACGCTTTGGTGCCGGCGGCTGCGGCATATAAGGGGGCAGCTTCTCCGGATGTATGTATTCGTCAATGTAAATTTCCGTTTGGGGCATAGGCCCACATACCTCTAATGTACGGTAATCCAAATATTGATGGCATAATTCTGCCGGGGCGTTCTCCATGGCACCATTGGCATAGCCGGTGGGGAAATGGCTGTCGTCCAGGATCCATATCTTCATTCCCAGCCTTTTTGCTTCCTCCAGTATGACATCCATGTCCTCCCACCATTTTGGTCCGCAGAAATCAGGATGTGGCCTGCTTTCCACACATACCGCACCAATATTAGCATCATGGATAACCTTCATGTATTTTCGCAGAACCTCTGCACTTTCTCCATGCTGCCAAAAAAATGGGAGTATATAATTTGACCCTTTCCCTTCAAGAACCTCCTTCAGGCGTTTCATAATTTACCTTCCCCTTTCTTATAATCGTAATAAACCTCCGGTGACAAAGGCTGCCGCGGCTACCCCTTCACGGCTCCCATCGTGATCCCCTTGGCAAAATACTTATGGAAGAAAGGATAGATCAGCATAATTGGCAAAATTGCAACCACAGCAATGGCCATACGGATTGTTGCGCTCGGTAAATCTGCCAGCTGGGTTCCTGCCAGGTTGCTGGCATTGTTAGCCATGAATTGGATATTATTATTCATTTCATTTAAGAATTGCTGGATGCTGTAAAGCGTTGCTTTATTTATGTAGTACAATCCATTTGTCCAGTCATTCCAATAAGCGACTCCACCAAGCAATCCGATGGTAGCCAGAATTGGGGTTGAAAGAGGGAACACCATTTTAAAGCAAATTGTAAATTGTCCGGCACCATCTATTTCTGCGGCTTCCAAAAGTTCCGCCGGTATATTCTGCTGCAGATAATTTTTAACTAATACCACTGTAAAACCATTCATCAAAAGATTTGGTACCAATAAACCAAAAATTGTATTTTTCACATGTAAGAAATTATTGTACACGTAATAGGACGGAACAATCCCCCCATTAAACAGCATTGTTATAATAACCAGGATAAAGATTATTTTGACTCCTTTTACCTTCTTTTGTATCAATCCGTAGGCAAACATGGTAGTCATTAATACTGTTAAGACTGTGCCGGCCACAGTAACAAGTATTGTAATTCCGTAGGCACGGCCAATCTGTTCCCATTGCCTGAAGATATATTGGTATGCCTCCAAGCTGACAACTGAGGGTATGAATTTATATCCTGCTTTCACCGCCACAGATTCTTCCGTAAATGAGGATGCAATTAACAGCCAAAAAGGAATGACGGCAAGTGCTGATAGAATTATCATTACCCCATGTGCAAGAGCCTGCATTACAGACTCTTCCCTTGATTTGATTCTCATCTTTAATTTCCTCCTAAAACATAGCATCTTCACGGCTTATCCTGCGAATGAGCCCATTGGCCAAAAGGACAAAGCTACATCCGACCACGGACTGGAATACACCTGCCGCTGAGGACATCCCAATATTATTTTGCTGCATTAACGCATTATATACAAAGGTGTCAATGGTCTGGGTCACGCTGTACAGCAATCCGGAGTTTCTGGGAACCTGATAGAATAATCCGAAATCAGAATAGAATATCCTTCCCACGCTTAATATAAATAAGGTGATTATTGTCGGCTTCAGGCAGGGCAGCATAATGTGCTTTATTTGCTGGAGCTTCGTTGCCCCATCTACCTTGGCCGCTTCAAAATAATCAGGGCTGATTCCTACGATGCTTGACAAATAAATTACCGTACCAAAGCCGATGCCTTTCCACTGGTTAACAAAGATTAGGATAAAGGGCCAATATTTCGGCTCCTGGAAAAAAACAATTCCCTGGTTAATCCCCAATGCAGGTAATATGGTTTTATTGATGTACCCGGTCTCTCCGCTTAAGAAAGCATAGGTCAGGTAGCTGACAATAACCATGGACATCAGGTAGGGTAACAGGATCAGGGTCTGATACAGCCTGGAAGCAAGCCTAATCCGTATCTCATTAAGCATAATTGCCACAAAGATGGCTGCTATGGTTCCTATCACAATAAATGCAATATTATAAAGCAAGGTGTTCCTGGTAATCCGCCAGGCATTTCCTGATGTGAAGAGAAATACGAAATTATCAAAGCCGCACCAGGGGCTGAGCAAAAGCCCTGTACGGAAATTAATCTTTTTAAATGCAATTATGATACCCGCCATCGGTAAGTAGTTATTAATTAAAAAGTACGTAATACCCGGAAGCATCAGGATATAGACCGCCAGGGATTTCTTGAGCCGGATAACCTTCTTATTTTTCTTAGCATTTTGTTTTTGCATGTCCATTCTCCTAAGAGAAGAAGGAGAATAACCATGGTTAAGCAATTCTCCTTCTTCATTTTTTGACAATCAAGTAAATTGATTCTGTTATTTATTTGATAACTAATCTCCCAAATATTGCCTCATGGCAATAGCGGATGGTTGATCCTGTTATTTACTTGCTAACCAGGCGTCAAACTGGGTCTGGTTGTCCTTGATAATATCGTCAATACCGGCTGTTTTTAGCGCTGCAAGAAACTCCTTATAAACCGCATCCAGGTTGGAGGCGCTTCCTGTCTCCAAAGCAGGAACGTACTGCTTCATAACGCTGTCAACTGCTACAATCTGGTTCGTCATTCTGGCTGTATCGTATACGTATCCCACTGCCTTTGTAGGATTCGCCATGGCTGCTTCCGTATATGCGTCATTTCCGGCACGTGTGCTTGCTTCTGACCAGAAATACTGGGATCTTCTGTCGCCCCATAAGCCCAAGGTATTAAAATAACCACTTGTAGTAGGGTCAATTCCTTCCGGGAAAGCGATGATGTTTTCTTTGTCCGTCTTTGCATAGTGCTCACCCTCTATGCCCCATTGGATTAAGTTCATAAGCGCCGGGTCAACATAGGTTAGGTTTAAGAATTTCATTGCTGCTGCCGGATCCCCACTTGTAATTGGAATTACCCAGGAGGTGCTGTTTGCACCTGACGTGGAGGGGTAATAAATATCTGTCAGCCTAAATGCCGTAGCTCCGCCATTTACTTTCATGTTGGAATCGTAATCAGCATAGATAATCGGCGTATAATTAGTCCCGCTGCTTGCGATCACATTATTCTGCATCAGCTCCGGCATCAGGGAGTCCGTAGTTGCAGCATCGGGTAAAATGTACCCTGCCTTATACCATTCCTGAACCTTTTTCAGGTAGCTATAATATTCATCCGTCTCAAACATATTTACGATTTGCGTAGTACTAGTATCCATAAGGACACCGGTATCAATGTTTGAACCTAAGCTGTCAATGGGATGGAAAAATATAAAGGAGCTCGTATTACCCAGTCCGCTTCCCAGCACTCCATATGGATAAATATCCGGCTTTACTTTCTTAACGGCTTCAAATACAGCTGTCATCTCATCCATCGTATATTGATCCTTCACTTCAATGCCTGCCTGATGTACCAAATCAGACCTCATGATGACTGATCCCTGGTTTCCGTAACATGGAGCAACGGGAGTGATGCCATAAATCTCACCATCTGCCTGGGTACCGTAAATCGGGTACTGCTTTGCCAAGGCATCAATGTCCTGTCCGTATTGGCTGATCAGCTCCTTTAACGGTTCCAGTGACCCTGTACTTGTATAGGTTGCCACATTCTGGAATGCCAGCATCATCAGGTCAACCTGCTCCCCTGAAGATATCCATAGAGAGTAATTCGTCATAGATTCACTAATGCCGATTGGTTTAAATTCCACTTCCACATTAATCTTAGGGACTGTAATCGCATTCACTGCCTCCTGGACCTTAGCCAGATCCTTTGGTGTCGTTCCCAGTGTAAGATATGTAACGATAATGTGGGACGGTTGTCCATCTGTTTCAGAAGCCCCCTTAGTAACGGCTGCGCTGTCCTCTGCTCCCTGGCCTCCGGTGGTTCCATTGCCTTGTGACGAACTGCTTTTGCCGCAGCCGGCAATCAGTGATGTGAGCATTACTAAGACAAGGAATAAGGTTAATAGTTTTTTCATTGCTTACCCTCCATTTTTTTATTGTACAAAAATTATAGCATGCCGCCCCTTCCTAGGTATTTTCCAATTCCGATTTCAATTAATACGCTTTCGACTTGTTTTAATACATTTCCGACCTTAGATTAATACAAATCCGACCAGGCCGTCGTGAAATGGGAAGCCTGTTTCCTACAAGCGTGATTAATATTCCTGCCGGCATGATCAATGATATCATTTACAATATCATCCTTTTGGAAATATATTATTCTTATTGTACACAACATTGCCCCAGATACCGTCACTTCTCCTTTTGTCTTCTCCAATTGCCTTAGCTATATATGCTTGCTTTCCCATAAAGCTAAAAGGAAGGTCATCCGCTTTCCCACCCATAATGTCCTGGCAGACACTTTGAACCGAAGTAAGCATTTCCTTGGGAGCCACACCAAAGCCGTGGGATAACAGAACCCGGTCATACCTGCCATAAGTAGCCCTGTCCAGCTTTTGCAGAACCTGGTTATATTCTTTAATTGACAAGGCATTCTCGTCAAAGAGAAATGTAAAGGTATTACAGGCGTCCCCTAAAAACAATATTCTCTCCTCCCGGATTAGCACCGTGATGCTACCCGGGGTATGTCCCGGGGTTTCGAATATTTCCAGGTTGATTCCTCCCAGTGGAAAGATCATTCCATTCTTTAATTCTTTAAAATCCGGCTCTGACGGAGGGACAAAACCGCTGTCCTCTATATCTGCCACCTTCTCCCCAAGGCTCATCATGAGGTAGCCCCTGCGTACCTCCAAGGCTTTATGCTCCTGGAATATTGGTTTATCTGCCATATTCATATAGACCTCATCAAACTCAGGAGCTCCCATGGCATGGTCCACGTGTCCGTGAGATAAAATTACTGTTACCGGCTTAGCCGTGAGCTTTTCCACAAAATCCCGCAGATTGCCAAAGCCTATGCAGGTATCAATTAGAGCTGCCTTTTCTGTACCTTCAACCAGATACATAAATTCGCCAGTCAGACTGGAGATTTGAGTGATATAATCCGATATTTTCTCTGCTGAGTAGTAATTAATATTGCTCATCCATTTTCCTCCCCAAATATATGATATGGATCATAATACCATGTACTACGCATCCAAGTATTTTCCATTTCCGATTTAACTTTATTACATTTCCGACTTCTCACGCTTTTGAAATTAATTAAGTTAAATATACGCCAGTGAAAAATGCCTGAGGCACCAAAGGATAAAACCGGCTTATAGAAAAGAAGAGAACACCCTGCTTAAAATGCGGAAAGTGTTCTCCTTTTTCTTTACGTAATATAATTATGATTTAAGGCTTCCTCTTTGCTTTGACAGGTATTCCTGCTGGAACTCCCTTGGCGTCTTACCATAGAATTTCTTGAACATCTTCGTAAAATAGGAATAATTCCCGTATCCCACCTTGGCGGAAACCATGCTGATGGACATCTCATTTTTCATCAGCAGTTCCTTTGCTAAGAACATGCGCTGGTCCGTTATATAATTGATCAATGTCATATTGTATTTCTTCTTAAAGGAACGGGTCAGGTATTCCGGATTCAGGTGCACCTGTTTCGCCAATTCCTCCACCGTAAGCGCCTCCGAGATATGCTCCCTGATATAGGCCTCCACTTTTTCTACCGTGTTCTGGCTTTGGGATGTATTATCAGCTGCACTTTTGCTTAAATTCTGCACATACAGCTTTCCATAATCCTGATAGGCCTGCTTCTGCCTTCTCTCTTCTATGGCGTCAATTACCTTTTTTAGCAGGCCGGCTAAAACGTCCGGCGGGGCGGGCTTTAGCACATAATCAAAGCACCTTAATTTAATGGCCTGGGTTGCAAATGTAAACTCACTATGGCAGGTCAGGAATATGCATTCCGTATCAGGGAAGTGGTTTTTTACCCATTCCACCAGATCCAGCCCGCTGCCATAGGGCATTTCAATATCGCAGAGAAGGACATCTACTTTGTTTTCCATGAAGATATTGATGGCCTGTGAATAACCGTTTGCAGTCAGCACTTTATCAAAGCTCAATTCCTTCCAGTTCACGCTATCCAAAATTCCTTGTATGGCAAATATCTCATCATCAACAATCAATAGATTCACCGGAATCTTCCCCTCCCTTCTCAATGGGAATTTCTATCCATACCTGGGTACCTTCATTCAGTGCGCTGCTGATATTTAATTTTGCAGCGTCACCATAATACATTTTTAACCGCCTTCTGCAGTTCCATATCCCGATATGGTTCCCTGTCTTGTTGACTACCGGCTCACCTTTACGGACCGCATCCAAGGTATCCTGATCCATGCCATTCCCCGTATCAACGATTGATACTACCAGCTTATCCTCCCTCCGCTTTACAATAATGATAATCTCTATCTCGCTGCCCAGCTTTAGGGCGTATTTAATAGAGTTCTCAACAAAATTTTGGATGAGCAGCGGTGGAACCTTTTCCCCGAACAGCTCCTCTTCAATATTGCATATGCTGACAAAGGAGCCGGGAAAACGGATTTTTTGTATTCCCAGGTAGCTGTTTACGAACTTCATTTCATCCTTCACAGTCACCTGCTCTTCCTTCTGGTGCAGTACATAACGGAAATAATCCGTCAGGCACAGGGTGAATTCCTGGATACATTTATAATTCTGGGAAAAGGATAAATTATAAATCATGCTTAAGGAGTTCAACAGCATATGGGGATTAACCTGAAGCCGCATATTCGTTGCTTCAATCTGCAGCTTCTCTATATCCTTTTCATAGGATTCAATGGTAAGCTGCTTAATCTGCTCCGTCATCCGGTTAAACATATGGTTAATCTGCTGGAAATCCTTTGTTTTTTCTAATGTCTGGATCCGGTATTCCAGATTATCTGTCTCAATCTCATGCATTGCAGAGCTTAAGCGGTGGAGCGGGACCAGCACCAGCCTCCTGATAATAAACCACATCAGTGGGACGATTAAAATACTTACGAAACCAGCAAGTCTGAGAATTTTCTCAAGGAAGGGTATTTCCGAGTTCATATCGTCAATCGAAACGGTACGCGCTACGTAATAATCCATCTGCCTTGACGGATAGGCAACCAGCAGCACCTTTTCCTTCTGCCCCTGTATTACCTGGGTCTGCTCCGCCAAATCAACAGAAAAAGGATGTTCCGTATTCATAATTTCCCCACCTTGGCCGGAGATAAATATCTTCTCTGATTCAAAGGTCCGGACCTGCTCCAAGGGACCGGTAATATTTTCAACATCCACAATATATCCAAAAGAATAATTATATAAGTTATCGTTAATGATGAGGTAAGTCCTGCGGTCGATCCGTACAATCTCATAATTTAAATTTTTGAAATCCTTTAGATCTGCCTGATTGACATAATCCTGAATTTTCCTGCTCTGCTGATAGGAAATGGCGGAATTATTATATGAGATTACCGTATTGTGGTCCCAGCTTGTTTTTAAATAAGCCAAACCGGCCAAATTTTGATTGCTGCGGCTTTCCTTCAAGCCCTCCCAGAATTTATACTTGGCAATAGAAACCGTTTCATTCTCATTTCCAAGAGCCAGCTCCGTCCAATTCTCTGAGATGATCTCTTTCATATCCTTCTTTATGCTATATAGGTTCGCATCAATTTGCGTCATATAAAGTGCCAATTCATTTGTATAAGAGTCTATGAATTTGTCCCTCATATTCTGTATCATTAAATTCGATATGACCATGATGAAGCAGATAATCGGCATGATGATACAACAAATCGAAATTATGATTCTTACCGTTAATGAATGAAAAAATTGTTGGATTTTTTGCACCGTATCACCACTTCCCCAGGATTGATTCCATTTATATATATCAATGGTATAGGGAAACAATAGCATAGATAAATGATTTTTTCAAATTTATTGTCATTATAATCTGGTATGTAAAAATGCACTGGCTTACATAACAGCTTTCCCATATTCAATCAGGGTCATATTATCATTGATATATTTTACATTCCCGGTGGCTATAAAGCCCAGCCTCTCGTACAAATGACAATTCCCAGCCTCCTGTAAAACCGTTTCCAGCCTCCAGGCCATAGCTTCCGGATATATATCAAACATTTTTTCAAGTACCTTACCGGCTATGCCTTTATTCTGAAATTCAGGAATAACAAATACCGGTGAAATAATATATATGCCCTCCCCTTTATGCTTTATTCTTACTGCTCCCACCTTATCACTGCCAGAGTTTATCACATAATATTCGGTATCATCCTGCTTTAGCTGATCTATCACCTTTTCCAGGCTCTCCCTTGCAGGGCTGGTTTCATCATCATGGTATTTCTCATACAGCGGTAGAAAGGCCTGATATTTTAATCCGTGGATTAGCTCCACATCCCTTAGCCCTCCTATTCGAATCGAAATATCCTGAGTTACTGCCTTGTTACCCATATTGATCTCCTCTCTGGCATTGTCCATGCACAGCATAGTCTTCTATGCCACGCGTAAACAGAAAAATCGCACCCAACCTTATATGTCTGGTGCGATCAAAGTAAATCAATATATAATCCGGCGAATATACCAGGAATCATATCTTCTTACATTTTTACACAGACACATAAGACCTACCGGCTTGTATCTGTGCAATGAGTAATTCCCTTCAAGAGAATTTCAGCAGATTACAAGCGAATACGTCTGTAATAATATACATGTGTATATATTGTCAAATGTAAGTTACGATTCATCCTTATGCCTCTTCTTAGTTTTTTCACATATTACCACGAAAAAACTGGTATGTCAACTTTTATTCTTGAATGAACTTATTGTTTTTTATTCTTAGATAAATTTATTGTTCCTCTCCCGGTAACACGATGGTGTGCAGCCATATTCACGTTCAAATAAGTCATAAAAATGAGTCCGGTTTGTGAAACCAAGCTTTCTACAAATTTCATGTATATGCTGGTTCGTGTTGCTTATCATATAGGCCGCATGCCTGATGCACACCAGCCGGTTATATTCCGGTATTGTACATCCATAATGCCTTTTGAATACCCTGTTGATATGCTCGCTGCTGTAATTCAAGCATTCCGCTATTTGAAGCTTCGTCATCTTCCGTTTGTTCTTATCTAAAATCTGCTTTGCAGAAAAAGCAAGTGAAAATCCATCATCAAACCCCAGATCAACATACTCCGTCCTATAATAGCTTGGATCGGCCAAAATGCTGAACAACCGATAGATCAGCCCACGGATAAAGAGCTGGTATCCCGGACGCTTTTCCTCAAACTCCTTCCGTATCTCCCCCATAATCCCATGCAAAGGGTGTATTATTTCCCGGTTCGTATATTTGGCTGAAATATAGTCCTTATTCTGCTGCAAGGTATCCCGCAAGCCCTTGTTGAAAAATTTCGTGAATAACAGGGTATGCAATAAGCTCATGCCCTCCTCCTGTGGCCAGCCAAGTAAATATTCGGGAGATAGAGCCAGATAGAACACCTTATCCTCCGGCTTAAATAGCTCCGAATGGCGGGTGGAGCAATTTAGGACACAGATATCCCATTTTTCAAATTTACATAATTGGGATTCAATCTGCATTTCAAATTGATCCGAGGCGACCAGCATTAACTCAAAATAATTATGCTTATGCAGCTTGCTTTTCAGTGGCCGGGATATATGAGCCGCATTAAAGTTTATGGATACCGTAGGGCGGCAGCTATATGCAGTCCGGTATCCCTTCCCGTCAGGAAAATAATAAAATTCCTGCAATTCAACAGGATTATTACAAATAATCGTATCTGGAAGAGACTTCGTATAAACCTTATCCTTGATTTTTACGCCCAGGCCTGTTGCAGAATCAATCTCTACATAATCCATGTCATCATACATGTTCCCCATAACCCCCCTCCCAGCTTCCCATAAAGCTATCCCGTCTTTATAAAACCTCCTGTTTTCCACAAAGCTTCCGAAGAGGTGCAATAATAATACATGCCAAAAGAAGTGATAGCAAAATGATACATCTAAGTTGTTATTATATTTATGATAGTACCACATAGCATAAATATTTTAAACAATTAGTACAAAGATTTTCAAATAAGCTGGAAAGGAGGAAAAGGCTGGCAGATCAAGCTTCCCGATGCCAGAATTGTCTAAGCAGAAATAAAATATTTTTATTGGAGGATGCGTATGGGAAAAGATAAGAGTATCACCTTGGGATACCGTACCACAAAATCAGAACGTTTTAGCTATTGGTTATATTTTCTGGGACAGAACATTTTCTATGGCTTGATTGCAATCAACATGCAGACCTTTTATTCGGATGTAGGAATTACTGCCGCCTCTGTTGCTATCATTTTATTTATTACAAAAGTATGGGATGCAGTCAATGACCCCTTGCTGGGGATTATGATCGATAAGGTCCGTTTTAAAAAAGGGCGGTTTATGCCGTGGCTGCGTATTTCGCTTCCGGCAATTACGGTAAGCTGTATCCTTTTCTTTATGCTGCCAAACAGTGGAAGCCCGATTTTAAAGGTTGTTTGGGCAACGCTGGCTTATATTGCATGGGATATGGCTTATACGCTCTGTGATGTCCCCATCTTTGTTTTGCCAACCTCAATGACGGATAACATCAAGGAACGGGGGCAGCTCCTGACCATGGGACGCTATTTCGCAATGATTGGTATCGTAGGCTGTAGCATTGCGCTCCCGATTTTGCAGGCACGTATCGGCTGGTTTGCCACTGCCCTGGTTTTCTCAGCCATAGCCGCGCTGACAATGCTGCCCCTTTGCTTTAAAGGAAAGGAACGGCGGGTAGTACGCCCCGAAAAGGAAATAACCATGAGGCAGATGGTGAAATATGTGGCAGGAAACAAATATCTATTGATTTTTTATCTCGCTATGTTTATCAGCGGACTTACGAATTTCAGCCAATATATCGGCATATATTTTGCACGCCACAACCTGGGCAACCAGGATATGGCCGGGCTCATCAGCTTGCTGTCCATGATTCCCATGCTCATTATCGGCGCCCTGCTTCCATCTATCACAAAGCGGCTGGATAAGTTCAACCTGTATATTATCTGTCAGGTTGCTGCCGCTGTGCTTGGAGTAATCCGGTACTTTTTTGGGTATTCCAATATAACCATTTTCTTTGTATTGTATGTGGTGCAGGCCGTGTTCACAAGTGCGATTAATATCCTGCTCTTTACCTTTACGCCGGATTGCCTCGAATACGGAACCTACCATACAGGAGAGCGGGCAGAAGGTATTGCAGCCTCGGTACAGACCTTCTTTTCAAAGCTTGTCGGAAGCATCAGCGGCCCTATCGCAATGCTGATCCTCGCCGGTTTTGGATTTGTCTCCGGCGAAAATGCGGTGCAGCCCCAGTCGGTATCAAATGGCATCTGGCTCTGTTATTCCCTGCTGCCAGCCCTTGGCATCATTTTAGCTGTAGCCCTGCTACACTTCTATAAGCTACGGGATAAGGATGTGCAAATTATGGCGAGATACAACGACGGCGAGATTACAAAGGAAGAAGCAGATGGCCACCTTGCAGCAAAGTATGGCCCTGCAGCTGAACTGACAAAAATGATATTTACTGAAACAAAATAACAGATACGACAATCATTCAAACTACAGGAACTGCCGGGATTTATGGACTTATGGCAGAGGAGGGACTATTATGGTCATAAAATTTAATTTTCTTTCACAGTCTTTGATGCAGCAAGCAAATGTAACAATGATTTTGCCCTCATGGACCTTATTTGACAAAGTCAACGGTAAAGCTGAAAGCTATCTCCCGGGGACGAAATTCCAAACCCTATATTTATTCCACGGCGGAACCGGGGATGATTCAGATTATATTAACTTTTCTAATATTGTGCGGTATGCTGATGACCACAAGATCGCTGTCATCATGCCTGGCGGATACAATTCTGGATATGAGAACGAACACGAGGGTAACATTCCAGAATTTAAGCCTTGGCCCGGCCGTTATTGGGATTATATTTTTGAAGAATTGCCCCGTGTATGTGCCGCTATGTTCCCCATTTCCACAAAGCGCGAGGACACCTTTGTTGCAGGGCTGTCTATGGGCGCGATGGCTGCGACAAAATGGGCGGTATACGGTGCTGAGCGCTGCTGCGCAGCGTTGCTTATGTCCGGCGGAGGATTGGAAACCCTGAAAATTATGCATGCAGTTAACCAGTTTAATAACGGTGCCACAAATTTTAATGTGGATGTTGCAAAAATGGAAGCCCAGGGAGTGCGCCTCGTAGACCCGGAGAACGACCTCTACCAGACCGCAAAAAGAATCGCGGAGGAAGGCAAGCCCTTGCCTAAGATTATCATGACTTGCGGAGGGGACGACTTTATGCGTTCATTCGTATACATATGCCGGGATCTGCTGAAAGGATATGGCTATGACGTTATGTATGAAGAGGTTCCAGGCTATGCCCATGAATGGGATTTCTGGGATTTGTCATTACGTAAGGCGCTCAAGGAGTGGCTGCCGATTCGCCATGATGTTATTTTAGGATAAGACAACCTATTTTATGTCACAAAAAGCCATACGCGCGACCGCTTAACGCTCTGTCGTGCATATGGCTTATTTTCAACTTTTATGGCATTAAGGACAATATTTTATTTCTTTAATTTTGATTATAAATATTATTATTCCAATAATAACAAGAACAATAATTACCCCTACAAACCATGGTATTGAATATACATATTTTGTTACTTCTATAGTTTTTTCAATGACTTCCATATAGCCATTGGATGTTCTTTAATACGATTCAGAATTCCTTGATTTTCAAAGAGCAGTCCCGGAATATACTCCCCTCTTTCAAACCGATCCAGAAATTCCTTTTCTTCCTTTGTGAGAACCATTAAATCTGAAATATACTCTTTAACAATCCTCTTAGCATATTCCACTTCAAAACCATCTCGTTTTTTTAATACCGGGAGTAGATCTGTTTTAATTTTTCTTTCTGTGATAGAATCAATGGCTTTTGTATCAAATGTCTTGTTAATATCTTTCGCTGATATTGCTGCATAGAAGACCACCGCCTTTCTAAGAAGTGCTTCTTCCGACTCATCAAAAAGTCCAAAGTAAACCATGTTTCGGACGTCATATAAATCCCGGGCTGCAGCTCTACTAAGTAGCGCATTAATCTTGCCTCCGTAAATTTCAATGGGCGCAAGAGTTTTAATCTTGTGCTCACTTGAAAAATATTCAGTGATGATGGTTCTTTCTTCTGCTGGCAATACATGGGTTCGAAGAGAATAGTTGATTTCAAGCTTAATATTGTCCCTATTCCCGCTTGCTCCAATATAGTCATAGACCCAGGAGTCCAAACTATGAGGATTTTTGTTTTTACATTCTTTGTATAACCTTGGGACAACATATATCGATCAATCGTGCCATTTATTAGCTCACGATGCTCAAGCATTTCTTCTCTCCTATTGTTAATCAAATAGTCCATATCGATATCTACAGAAAGTCGGGGAAGATTGAAAATCGTCAGATTAATTGCTGTGCCTCCCTTTAAGGCAAGGCTTTCTTTGAGAATTGGATTTGTATTTAGATACTCCAGAATATCTGCCAGCCTTGTTACTTTTTCAAGCGTATCCCGAACAAAACCCAGTTCCTCTGCTTTTTTCCCAAGATAAATAATGTCGTAATTAAACAAGAATATCACCACCTTGATCGGTTATTTCGAAAAGTCCTTCCGGCACCATCAGCTCCCACTCGCTGATATATGTGCTTTCCACATTAGAATCATTTAATAAATACCGTCTGCTCTTTCCGATCTTTTCTTTACAATAATCGATAAATGTGTTTGATAACTGCATTTCCTTTTGATAATGCTGCAGCAAATACCCCACCCTCTGATATAGACCTTGTGTGTTATAAACCTCTAAATATCGAAGCAACTTGGCTTCATCAAGATAATGGATTCCATCAAGGCAATTGAGAAGTTCCTCAAGACCACCTATTTTATTATAGTCACGGATACTGTCGATAACGGTTCTTTCCAAGTCTGTAATTCGAATACCTGTCGTGTTTTTTGCTTCCATTATTCCTTCTTGCATTCTGGATGCAACGAATTTATATGTCACATGATCATACTCAAAGTAATTAAATTTAGTTTTCGAAGAAATATAAACTTCATAAAACACTTGATTTGCAAGGCCATAATATTCAAAGGCACTATGGTGGGATATATAAGCAGTATCCGTTATGGCACAAGCGATTTGATACCGTGTTGCTACAATTTGACCGGTTACCGGATTTACAACAGAATATATATTCTTTCGAATCTTTTTGACCAAGCCTTTTTTCATTAACCGACCTAGTTGGGAATATGCAGTTTTTGAATTA
>JARKQP010000369.1 GCA_029974875.1 Mobilitalea sp. | reverse complement strand
ATTGCAAGCTGTTCTGTCTTTACTGTTTTTGTGGTGTATCCGTTAAACGGATACGGTTCGTGATGCCTTACGGCATCAATGAAAATCTATTTCTGGATCCCATGTGGGAGACCCATATTTTTAGAATTTTCAGGGTTGTTTTACTGTTCAATTATCAAGGTTCATTTTTCTTTTCAACGGCTTTTTCCAAGTTGCTGTTGTTTGCCGTCAACTTTTTTAGTTTACCACGTTCACCGCATTATGTCAACCACTTTTTTTATTTTTTTCTTATATTCAACTTTTTTCGTGGCCGTTCATCAACGGTGGAGCTTTAGTATACCTTCTGGACCATTAAATGTCAAGGAGTAATTTAAACTTTTTTCACTTTTCATTTCAGCTTATATTCCCATCCCCTGTACAGGGTCATTCCCATTAATCCAGTTCTTCTGCCTCCAGCTCCTGCGCATCCAAGCTAAGGGTATGCAAAGCCCTCCTTTTTCTGCGGGCTTCCTCTGAATACTGCATAATATAGTCTTTTATCTCATTTGAGTGCCTGATGTGGATCAGTATCAGTTCAGGATGTGTGGTATCCCCTGTGTAGCAGGTTATGGTTCCCAGCTTAAATATACGCTCCCCCAGACTTCTGGTCAGACGTACATCCTGTATCTTGTACATATAGGCATCATCCTCAGTTATCTCTAGAAACCCTGAGGTGATTGTAATTTTTTCCTCAGCTATCGTATATTTAGTAAAGCTGAAAGGTAACCCAAAGAATTTGATCCGTTTTCTCTCAACAAAGCCCATGTTTTTTCTCCCTCTTGCTCCTATTTAATTGCAACTGTTGAAGTGTTTTTACCGTTTGTTACTGTCAGCTGGATATTTGAACCATCTGTCTGATCCGGTACCTCAAATACCAACAAGGCCTCTGTGGACGCCCCTGCCCCTATCTTGACATCAATATATCTCAGGTCATTTTCAAGGAGGGTAAATTGCGGCTTGTAGATGGTATCTCCATCAATGCTTAACTGATATTTCACATCGTCCTGACTAAGCTTAAATCCTCTTTCCTGATCTGTTTTATTCGTGACTATAAAGGACACCACCAGGAGCCGGTGCTCCGGGCGGGCATTTAATGAAAAATAAGGATTCTCTTCCTCGTCCGGATAAACCGCCGCCAGCTTACAGCCTTTATATTTGACATTAAAATATTTGCCTCCGATCACATTGGAAAGGTTGCTGCCTCCCTTTACATCAGCGCTATTTTGCTCCTCTGCTTTAGGATCCCCTCCTGGCACCTCTTCTGCCTTTTCGGAATCAGCCGTATTATTGGCATTGTCTTTTGCAGCCTTTTCCTCCATCAGCTTGTCATAGAGTATTAATTCCTGTTCATAGTGCTTATCATGTGCCAGCAGCCTCCCTGCCATATATTCCGCAATAGCGTCACCTTCTTCTTCCGTATAATCAATTTTCTGGATACACCCAGTTAAAGAAAATGATAAAATTAAAACCAACATAAGCCTTAATCGTTTCATCGGCTAGTCCCTCCAGTCTTTTATCCTAAGTCAATTCCTTGCTTAGAAAGCAGCTTCCAATAACTTATATTATAGGAACAAAGACCATGTTCCTATAATCGAGATGCACGGCGCGCAAAAACGGCGCCTTTTATTGGAAGCTTAAAAGCAGCTCCCAATAACTTATATTATCACTTTTTGTATTGTTCAGCAACAAAAATTCACCGCTTCTTCCAATCTATGGCTATATTCCTACATTCCCATCCCCCACAAAAACAAAAAAACGGACCCTCCCCATCCATGGTTACAGGTCCGCTATTCCAAATATTAATCTCCGCTTGGTATTCCTCTTATTTTGTATCAAGCTCAAACCAGAATTCAACTCCCACCGGCCGGTTGATTACTCCGCATTCACGGTTATGGGAATTCATAATCGCCTTTACAATAGAAAGCCCGATTCCGCTTCCGCCGTATTCCCTGGTTCTTGCCTTATCTACCTTATAGAATTTAATCCAGATTTTTTCAAGGTCTTCCTCTGGAATATTTTCTCCTGTATTAAACACCGCAATACGCACCGTATCTCCACGTGGAATCAGCTTTATTTCTATAATCCGATTACCGCTTACGTGATTTAAGGCATTGCTGATGTAATTGGTTACCACCTGTTCAATCAGGTATTCGTCAGCCCAGACATAGACCGGCTCCTCCTGGTCAAAATGAAGCGTAGCCTCCTTCTGCCGGAACAATATTTCCGAGGATTCCAATACTGTGCGTATCATTGCTACAATATCAAACCGTTCAAGGTTGACCTGGCCGCTGCCAAACTCCAATTCATTCAAGCTTAACAGCTTCTTCACCATCTGGTTCATTTTACCTGCTTCATCAATGATTACCTCACAATAGAAGTCACGGCTTTCTTCATCCTCATTGATATTTTCCTTCAGGCCTTCCGCGTAGCCCTGTATGAGGGAGATCGGGGTTTTCAGCTCATGTGAGACATTCGATAGGAATTCCTTGCGCATTTCATCTATTTCTATTTTCTTTTGTATGTCCGTCATCAATTCATTATTTGCCTGCTTTAATTCTGTAATGGTTGATTCCAGCTTGTCAGACAGGGTATTAATGCTCGTACCCAATTCTCCGATTTCATCCTTGGAATCCACCTTGTATTTCACTTCAAAATTCAGATCCGTCATGCTTTTTGCTATTCCTGCCAGATCAAGGATTGGCCTGGTAAATTTCTTACTAAAGATGAACATTGCCGTGGAGCCCAGGATTACGGCTACAATTCCGACATAGGCAAGAAAACGGTTGGCCACCGCCACACTTTCCTCAATACTTTCAAAATTCGTACGCAGCAATACGATATTATCGATATTATAATCCCCCCTGCCGTAATTTTGCCTCGGATTATCCTGCCCGGAGGAAGCATCCCCGCCTTTTTGTGAAGCGGTTCCATCCTGCTTCCCGTTCCTGATCAGACCGACCATATCAATAAAGCTGGCATCCGTCCGATAATCATGGACACTGTAAATGATATAGTTATTTTCCTGCTTTAAGATATTCCTTTGGCTAAAGGCGGCATTGGAAAAACCAAAGATAAACATCTCCGTTTCCTGCATCTTGGCCTTTTCCCTTAAACCGATGTTATCCGCTTCCGGATATACCATTCCCTGTGTTGAGTTATAAATGTATACATCCACGTCATAGCTAAAGGCCAGCTGTTCCATCAGCTCCGTATTTTCATCAGAGAGGGTATAGTCCGTGCCGATTTTGGAATAGATATCAAGCACCTTATGGTAGACTTCATCCAGATTATTAACCTTGCTATGGATATAAAAATCCGACAAAAAGGTCCTGTTAATAAACCAGGTAAGGAATATCGTCAAGACCACCATTGCCGTTAAAAAAAATGTTATTTTAAACCGGATGGAATGTTTCATACCTCCACCTCAAATTTATATCCAAGCCCCCAAATGGTCCTGATATAGTCACCCTTGGCTCCCATCTTACTTCTTAATTTCTTCACATGGGTATCTATGGTCCGGGCATCCCCGAAGTAATCATAGTTCCATACATTATTTAATATCTTTTCCCTGGAAAGGGCTACTCCCTGGTTCGTAACGAAATAGGTCAGCAGCTCAAATTCCTTATAGCTTAGCTCCACCTCAGCTCCGTCTATTTTCACCTGATGGGCAGCTTTGTCAATCACGATCCCACCGATTTCAATGGATTCCTCCTCTGACTGGGTTGTCCTTCTTAACACAGCTTCTACTCTTGCTACTAAAATCTTAGGGCTAAAGGGCTTTGATATGTATTCGTCCACTCCCAGATCAAAGCCCTGTAATTCGTCCTTTTCATCGCCCTTTGCCGTCAGCATGATAATAGGAACCTTGGAGTATTGCCTGATTTCTCTTACAACACCCCATCCGTCCAGCTTTGGCATCATTACGTCAAGTATGATCAGGGCAATATCCTTTTTTGAGAAAAACAGTTCAATTGCCTGCTCCCCGTTCTCCGCTTCTATTACCTCATAATTTTTACGTACCAAAAAGTCTTTTACAAGCTTTCTCATCCTGCTCTCATCATCTACTACTAAAATCTTCAGCTGATCCATTTGGCACCTCCATGGCTTCTTATTGAATATTGTTTGTAGCCAAGTATAACATCAATCTATGTAAAAAATGTGAAATAATCTTCGTAATTTAAGGATTCTTATTTAAATCCGCTTCCCGGGCATCCAGCTGCTCCTTTAGGGAATCCAGCTGC
>JARKQP010000248.1 GCA_029974875.1 Mobilitalea sp. | reverse complement strand
GACTACAGAAAACAGTGGGATTTCGGTATATCCGGTGCAAGGGCATTTTGGATGACGATATGATGCTGTATACCAGCGATATTTATGGGAATATGACGGTAAATTACGTCTACATGGATCAGGTATTGGATTTTATACTCTTGGTTCATGCGAAGCCAATGCTGGAGTTTGGACATATGCCTTCCGCACTGGCGAAGAATAAGACATCTGTATTTAAGCGTCCGGTCTGCATTTCTGCGCCGGAGGATCAAAAACAGTGGCAGCTGCTGATTGCCGGGCTGATGGAGCATTTGGTGGAGCGCTACGGAATAGAGGAATTAAAGCAGTGGCTCTTTGTGCCTTGGATATCCGTGGACCTGCATAAGCTTGGGTTCTTTACATTAGAGGATTTTGAAGTAATCTATAGGTTGGCTTATGGGATCATCAAGGGGACATGTAGCGAATTACGTATCTGTGGGCCAGGCACCACGACGAAATTTCCGGAGACCCGGAAATGGTATCTTGATATGTGCAGGAGGCAGGACTGTATGCCGGATATTTTTACTGCGCGTGCATTCACAGCAGTTGATCCTGAAAAGGAAAAAAGCGGCTTAAAGCTTGTGGACACGAATGAGAGCTTTTATCTGGCGGTCAGCGGGGATGAAGCTTATCTGGCACATGTAGGAAAAGAGATGAAGACGTTCTTGGAGCAGGAAGGGCTCGGAGGGATTCCGGTGATGCTGGATGAGTGGAGCAATAATATTTGGCAGAGGGATCTATGCAATGATACCTGTTATAAGTCTGCATACATTTTTAAGAGTGTTATGGAGAATCACGACCGGTTTTACGGGATGGGATATTTTAATGTGAGCGACAGATTGGATGAGATTGCGCCGGCGGCGGAGACCTTTCATGGCGGTTTTGGATTGTTCACACAGAACGGTTTCCCGAAAAGTGCATACCGCGCCATGCAGCTTTTAAACCGGGCGGGGGATAAGCTGCTTGCAGAGGGGGAGGGATATTTTATCACCTCCTCGGAGCGGGAGATACAGATTTTTTTACATAATTACTGTCATTATGATATGCTGTACCGTTACCGGAATACCACGAATCTGACGAAGACAGAGCGTTACCGGGTATTTAATGAGAAGCAGCCGGTATCCTTTCACATTTCGCTGGAGGGCATCGGAGCGGGAAAACACAAGGTCCGGCGTTACGGGATCGGACCTGGCGGCGGCAGTACCTATGATGCATGGA
>JARKQP010000368.1 GCA_029974875.1 Mobilitalea sp. | reverse complement strand
TACAGAGCTTTGGCGCTATAACGGACGGAAAGCTAAAATTAATTATGAGAGTTGGAGCCGCGGACCGTTTATATGATTTGAGTGAGGATCCCTTCGAAGAGAATGATATTGCAGCAAAGCAGCCGGAGGAGGTCCAGAGATTAAGGAAAGCATTCGGGGAGCGCGGGCAAAAGCTGGATCCTGCTGTAGAGCTATACATAATATCATTTCATGCATAGGAGGGAAGCGAAATGAAAGCGATTATGGTAATGTTTGATTCTTTAAATAAGAATTTTTTGCCTCCCTATGGATGTGATTGGGTCCATGCCCCCAACTTTTCCCGGCTGGCAGAGCATGCGGTGACCTTTAAAAGGGCTTACGCGGGAAGCCTGCCCTGTATGCCGGCCCGCAGGGAGTTGCATACCGGTAGGTTGAATTTTCTTCATAGAAGCTGGTCGCCGTTGGAGCCTTTTGATGATTCGGCACCTGGAATCCTTAAAAATGCAGGAATCCACACCCATTTAGTCAGTGACCATGGGCATTACTGGGAGGATGGCGGAGCAACTTACCATACCAGGTATTCTACCTGGGAAGGCGTCCGTGGACAGGAGGGGGATCCGTGGAAGGGTAATCTTTCACCATGTATTCAGCCATCAGGAAGGATGGAAGATGAAAATACGGAAATCCCTGCATTTAAACAAAAGCTTTACCGGCAGGATGCGATAAACCGCAATCATCGCCAAAGCAGCGGTAATAGCTGCCAGCGTCTGACCTTTGACAAGGGCCTGGAATTTATTGAGACAAACCAGGCTTATGACAACTGGTTTGTCCAAATAGAATCCTTTGACCCACATGAACCTTTCTTTACCTATGAAGAATACCTGGAGATGTATCACAAGCCCGATATCGGAAAGGACATAGACTGGCCTCCTTATGGACGTGTCCATGAATCGGAGGAAGAGGTTGAGTACATCCGCGCAAAATATGCGGCGTTACTTTCCATGTGTGATGAAAATCTTGGAAGAGTGCTTGATAGGATGGATCAATATGATATGTGGAAGGACACCATGCTTATCGTAAATACGGATCACGGATATCTTCTGGGAGAGCACGGATGGTGGGCCAAAAATATTATGCCATGCTACAACGAAATTGCTAATATTCCATTATTTATATGGGATCCAAGGTGCAAAGCAAAGGATGAATACCGGGAAAGCCTTGTGCAGACCATTGATCTGGCTCCTACGCTTCTGGAGTATTTTGGCTGTGCAATTCCGGGGGATATGACAGGTAAATCCTTAGAGGATACCATTGCAAAGGATGTGCCCGTAAGAGAGTATGCAATGTTTGGATATCATGGAAATCAGTTGAACATAACGGACGGAAGATATGTATATATGCAGGATGCTGTAAACCGGGAGGTTCCGCTTTATGAATATACCTTAATGCCAAATCATATGAACTGCAGAATGGGAGCCGCCCTTGAACATGCAACGCTGGCGAAGCCCTTCAAATTCACCAAGAATATGCCCTTACTTAAGATCCCTGCCGCAAAAGGCACGGACGCCATAACCGGTTCCTATGGCTCCCAGCTGTTTGATTTGGAAATGGATCCAGGACAATTACATCCGATCCAGGATGAGCAACAGGAAAAGAGGCTGCGTAAGGCGATGAAGGAGCTGATGGAGGGGCACGATGCCCCGGAGGAATTATTCTGGCGTATGGGCATGACGGATTAAGGGCACGCGGTATCCATAGTTATAGATTTCCCTTCGCTTTAGAGGATGATATGGTCATAGCTATTTGCCAAAGCGCAGAGGAATTTATATAAATGTAAAGCACGGATCCAATAAATTCAATGGCTTCAGGGCTTTTACAAAATGCATTTAAAAATCATAATAAGGAGAGGGAAATAATGAAGAAAAAAATTACGAGATGGGTATGTACAGTTATGGCAGGTTGTATGTTGATCGGGTTACTCGCAGGATGTACAAGCGGCAGCAGCCCGAAGGAGGCAGGTACCCCGGATGCAAATTCCGATAACAACACGGCCACGGACAAAGCAGTAACAAACATTACGGTTTCACTATCGAATGCT
>JARKQP010000331.1 GCA_029974875.1 Mobilitalea sp. | reverse complement strand
TTATTCCCATCCCGATTTTATCAATGATGATGGAACCACCAGGATTGATGTCCTATGGGATCAGACCATAGCCGGTTCTCCCCCGGAGGGCTATGATATCGGAACCCTTTATACCAGTGAACAGATCAACCAGGCACTCCGAACCCCCATGCCGGAACTGATGAACATTGTGCCGAGTACGGATCTCAGCGGCCATGGCACCCATGTCGCTGGAATTGCAGCAGGGAATGGCAGGGCCAGCAATGGGTTATACCGGGGAGTGGCCTCCCAGAGCCAGTTGGTTGTGGTAAAGCTAGGGATACCGGTTGGGGATTCCTTCCCAAGGACAACACAGCTGATGCAGGGGTTAGATTTTTCCATAAAATACGCCATCAGTCAAGGAAAGCCCGTAGCAATCAATGTCAGCTTTGGGAACAATTATGGTTCCCATACGGGAACAACCCTGCTGGAAAGCTTTGTTAACGACATCGCTAATACCTGGAGAACAAACATCGTCATTGGCACAGGAAATGAAGGAGCCACCGGAAACCATGCGGCCGGAATTTTGCAGATGGGTACAACTACTGTGGTAGATGTTGCTGTCAGTGACTATGAATTCTCCTTAAGCCTTCAGATCTGGAAGAATTACTTTGACCATTTTGATATTACCATTATTGCTCCTAATGGTACACGGGTAGGACCCATCCCGCGGATTCTGGGGAAGCAGCAGTTTACCATTGCGCAGACACAGATCCTTCTATATTATGGAGATCCTACCCCCTACAACCAGCAGCAGGAGATATATATTGAGCTGATACCGACGGACCGCTATATTAACAGCGGTGTCTGGAGGTTTGAGCTGGTGCCGAGTAGAATCGTTGTGGGCAATTACGATATGTGGCTTCCGGCAGGGGCAGCTAAAAGCCCGGAGACCAGGTTCCTGTCACCATCGGAATATGTTACACTAACAATCCCCTCAACAGCCTTACGGGCAATCACAGTTGGTGCATATAATGCCTATACTGACAGCTATGCACCGTTTTCCGGCAGAGGTTATACGAGGAACCTGGAGATTAAGCCGGATCTGGTAGCCCCCGGAGTAAATATTAATTCCTGTGCTCCCGGCGGCGGTTATGCCATCCGCTCGGGAACCTCCATGGCGACGCCCTTCGTTACCGGAAGTGTGGCGCTGTTGATGGAGTGGGGGATTGTGAGGGGGAATGATACCTATCTGTACGGGGAGAAGATGAAGGCTTACCTGATCAATGGGGCAAGGCCGCTGAGGATTGAAACTGCTTATCCGAACCGGACGCTGGGGTTTGGGGCGTTGTGCCTGCGGGATAGCTTGCCGGTGTGAAGCGTCCTGCCTTACCGTATACTCAAAAGAGGATTTTACAGAAAGTAGCAGCTATTCAGCCTTAAGAAGACGGATGGACAGTCAGCTTATGGTATTGGAAAGCCAAGGAATAAGGGGAAATGTGAGAACAGGCAAAATAATGAGAATTAGGATTTAAGGAAATTGACTTTTATGCATAGTACTTGATGGGGACTATGTATGAAAGTTTTTTCTTTTGGGTTTAACCGTATGATAATACAGAGATTATAAACTAAAATAGATTTTAATATTAGAACGATTTTCTTTACATATGGAGAAAAACGTGGTAAAATTAAAAAATACATATTATAGATTTTTAAAATGAAAATGATATTCTTCAAATATAAGGAGTAAAATGCCAAATATGAAAAGAGGTGAGAAAAAAGTGGATATCTATAATCAGCTGGCAAAATATCCAGTTTTTACGATTGCTGAGATTGAAAAGTTAACCGGTAATTCAAAAACTGCATATTCCCAACTAGGTCGGTTAATGAAAAAAGGCTTGGTCAAAAAGATTCGAAAGAATATATATTCTGTTGTAAATCCGGTAACCGGTCAAATTGTAGCAACACGGTATCAAATCGCTTGTGCCAT
>JARKQP010000320.1 GCA_029974875.1 Mobilitalea sp. | reverse complement strand
TTTTAAAGGAATTACGGGATGAAGTATTCGAAAAATATGACATGATGACAGTTGCAGAAGTTAATGTATCAGAAGCAAAGCTGGCAGAATTTATCGGTGAGGATGGTTTATTTTCTATGGTCTTCGATTTTTCATACACCGATTTAGATGTTGAGAAGCGTGACGGTCAGGAATGGAAAAGAAATTGGACTATGAAAGAATTAAAAGAGAATATCTTTGCCAGTCAAAAGATGCTTCAAAAGTATGGATGGGCAAGTCCATATTTAGAAAATCATGATCAGCCAAGATCCGTGAATAAATACCTTCCAAAGAAAGATCTAAGTTATGAGAGCAAAACTGCATTAGGAACGTTATACTTCTTCTTAAGAGGGACGCCTTTTATTTATCAGGGACAGGAACTTGGAATGGAAAATTATCCTTTCGAAAAAATAGATGAAATCCGTGATCCATTTGCTATTGACCGTTATGAGCAAGCGAAAAATCGTGGTGATGATACAAAAGCAGTCATAGACTACTTTAAAGAAAGAGGACGTGATAATAGCCGGACTCCAATGCAATGGGATAACAGTAACCATGCTGGATTTTCAGCATCAATGCCATGGATATTGGAAAATCCGAATTATGTTACTTTGAATGCAAAACAGGAGATAGCAGATGAGAAGAGTGTTTTCCATTACTATAAGAAAATGATTCGTTTACGTAGTAAATCTGAGTATAGTAGTACTTTGACCTTCGGAAATTTTGAAGCCATTAATACAAAAGAGGATGAATTTTTCTGTTACAAGCGTTATGATGATAAATTGGAAATTTTGGTTATGGTAAATTTAGGGAACAGGGAAATAGAAATTCCAATTAGTCTGAGAGACCGGGAAGTATTGTTGAATAACAGAATAGAAAATGGAACTACACTCATGCCTTATCAATCAGTGGTCACGGTAAAAAGAAAATGAGATCTTATTAGCTGTCAATAAAAACTGCCGGTGGTAAATCCACCGGCAGTTTTTTACTGAATCATAGCAATAACAAGAGTTTAAGCCTCGTATATTTCTTTAGAGCCGGAGATGGAGGCAGAGATTGCTTTCTCTACGGACGCTACAGCCTTTGCTTTATCATGGTTTTTCAGTGCTTTTAAGATTTCCCCTGCGCTGTTGCAGACGACTTCATTTCCATATTTTTGGATGAACCTTATCCAAAGGTGGGTGACGGGAACGCGGAAAGAACGGTAGATTAAGGGGAGTAAAGTATTCTGGCTGGTCATGGCCAATTCATGATAAAAAGAGAAGGCAGCATCAGCAGCTTTTTCATTATTATCGTTTAGACGTTGCATCTTATCTAAATAACGCTCCAGGGAGACAATATTCTCATCTGTGTGCCGGTCTACGGACAATTCTACCGCCAGTTTATCCACAATCATCTTAATTTCCAGGATAGACCGGATCTCGTCCCGGCGCAAATGTCCGCCGTTGTAATTCATGATGGAGAGAAGTGTCTCTACGGTACCATAGCGGCGGTAATCTATTACAAATACTCCGGAACGGGGTTTTACCTTTAAAAACCCTTTCCTGGAAAGTTCAGCAATTCCACTGTTCACCACAGCGCGGCTGACCTGCATCTGTTCAGCCAGGATGCGTTCGGGTGGAAGCTTTTCACCGATCTTCAATTTACCGGAAAGAATCATAGTCTCGAATTCCCTGACAAAAAGTTCTTTTAATGTAGGGGCTTTTAATTTTGTGAAGTCCATTTGTATTCCTTTCTAAAGTCCGATATCATGCCTTAAGCTGGTATAACCAGATATCAAGAAAATATCATAATATGGAATAAAAATCAATAGAATATGCATAAATAGACAAAATTGTAACAGTTTAGCCTACGCTGGCAGGGAAGTGAGAAGGGTTTCCTTTCAGGTATAGATTGGACTGTTACATAAATTTATAACAAGTTTGATAAATACTTGACAATCTAAGCAAAATTTCATAGAATTAAAATATAATTGCACTACTGGTATGACCAGAATAAAAAAGCGTGTTTCCTAAAAGGAGGAAAAATTATGTTTCGGTTTAATTATGAGGCGGGTGCAGGGTTTCTAAGTGTTTGGCTGGTATGGATTGGTGTATTTCTTATTCTGTTTTTGCTGAACGAAGTTACCCGCAGATTTAAAGTGGCTGGAATTTTGGGCTTTATGGTATTACCAGCCGTACTTTCGGTGCTGTGGTTCACGGTGATGAAAGAAACCACCTATACAGACTGGTTCCATTTGGCGAAGGTGTATTCGGCGACAGCCGGCTGTATCGGTTTCTGGTGTATCCGCCATGTACGTGGAACCAACAAGAAGACGGGCAAGGAATGGGCGCTGGCTGACAATAAAATAGCTCTTTGCTTTCCTCCGTTGATACTGGCTATCAATATTTTAGAAGCGGTGATACGTGACTTTGAAGTGGGCAGCAGGTATGCTGTAATGGCTCAGGATATAACCGCCGATGCACCCGTAATGCTGATGGGCGGAGCCTGGAACTATATGAATGGAATTGCCGGCATCTTGAATATTGTGATTATTACAGGTTGGTTTGGTATTAAGATTAGGAAAAAGACAGAAAAGGATGGCAGCCGGGATATGCTTTGGCCGGATATGCTGTGGTTTTACATTCTGGCGTACGATTTATGGAACTTTGCTTATACATATAACTGCTTGCCCCACCACTCCTGGTATTGTGGATTTGCGCTGCTGTTGGCACCGACCCTGTGCGCATTTACAGTTGGTAAGGGTGCATGGCTGCAGCACCGGGCCCAGACCTTGGCGCTGTGGTGTATGTTTGCCCAGACCTTCCCCTTATTCCAGGATTTTGGAAAATGGCGTGTAGATTCTACCTATAATCCTACCATATATTTTATCGTTAGC
Source organism: Mobilitalea sp. (assembly GCA_029974875.1). The sequence continues at coordinate 3,268 of JARKQP010000320.1, read as the reverse complement.
TTTTTAGCGCTGGCAGCCAACATCGCCGTATTGGTTTATATGATTTACAAGTGGAAAAAGACAAAACGCAATCCTTACAAGGGTGAGCTGTATACAGATTTAAAGGAATATCAGATAATAGCAGCATTGGCAGAAAAAAATTAGGAGGCAAAGGGTTGAAAGAATTTCGGGTCTTGGAAATTAAGGAAAGTATATTTGAGGATAATAACAAGGACGCACAGCGTCTCAGGGAGCAGTTAAAAAGTGAGAATACCTTTTTGCTGAACCTGATGAGTTCTCCGGGAGCAGGGAAGACGACTACCTTGGTAAATACGATCAATCGTCTGAAAGACAAACTTAGCATTGCGGTTATGGAGGCGGATATCGATTCTGATGTGGACGCAAGGACTATTTCCGGAACGGGTGTAAAGGTAATTCAGTTACATACAGGCGGAATGTGCCATTTGGATGCAGATATGACCAGACAGGGGCTTAAAGGACTGGATGCCGGGGGAACCGATTTAGTGATTTTAGAGAATGTGGGAAATCTGGTATGTCCAGCCGAATTCGATACAGGAGCCACAAAAAATGCAATGATCCTAAGCATTCCCGAGGGGGATGATAAGCCTTTGAAATACCCACTCATGTTCCAGATATCTGACGCCCTGATTATCAACAAAATAGATACCATGGAAGTGTTTGACTTTAATCTGGAGCTGTGTGTGGAGAGAGTTAAAAAATTGAATCCAAATATCGCCATATTTCCGGTTTCCGCTAAAACAGGAGAAGGTATGCAGGAGTGGACGGAGTGGTTGTATAGGGAGGTTAAAGGAGAGTAAAGCTGTGGAGCAAGCAATTACAAAGATGTATTTTCCCAAAGGGTATGAATGTAAGTATAATGAAAAGGTAATGGCCCTGGCAAATATGCTGGGCCGGAAGGATCCCAAAAAGAACGGATATCAGTGGGATGACCCGGAATATGTTATTTTGGAGGCCGGTGTTGATGATGATATGGCTGAAGTAGGCTTAGGGATGGGGTATTATACCAAGAGAACTGCCAAGGAAATGTCCCAGATTATGGGCAAATCCGAGGAATACTGCCATGAGCAGATGATGAAGCTGGCAGTGTACGGCACATGTTTTGTGAATGTTATCGACGGAGTGGACACCTTCTGGCATGCAGAGAGCTGGATTCCGGGTATTATGGAGATGATTGTAAACAACCTGGAGGTGGTGAAGAAATATCCGGTTGTAGCCTATGCCATGGAGGCATACGGAAGAGTTAGGGGGCCAATGAGTGCAGGCATGTTTCCACCCGGAATCGGCCTGATGAGGGTAATTCCTATTGAGACGGCTATCGAAGGCAACAGCCGCAGGGCCAGCTATGAAGAGGTTTCTAAATATTTAAATGATAATACGGTTTTTTCCTGTTCTCCTTGCTCTTGCCGTACTGACAGAGAGGCAATGGGAGAGGGCTGCGGTCATCTAAAAGAAGATATGTGCATCCAGATGGGGCACGCAGCAGAATACTATATCCGAACAGGACGCGGACGGGAGATTACCAGGGAGGAAGCCTTTGAAATCATTAAGCGGGCAGAGGAAAATGGTCTGATGCACCAGATTCCTAATATTGACGGATCCGGTAAAACCCATGCTATCTGTAACTGCTGCGGATGTTCCTGTCTGTCCCTCCGTTCCGGAACTATGTATAAGAACGTGGATATGGTACGTTCTAACTATGTTTCGAAGGTGGATAAGGAGAAATGTGTGGCCTGTGGCCAGTGCGTGGAAAATTGTCCTATGAATGCCATGAAGCTGGGACAGAAGCTTTGCTCCAGCGAAGCTGTTACAGAGGATATTACAACAACCTATACCCCGAGAAACAATGCCTGGACGGAAAAAGACTGGAATACAGATTACCGGACCAACCGCCAGGAGGTTGTGGATACCGGTACAGCTCCTTGTAAAACCAACTGCCCCGCCCACATTGCGGTACAGGGATACATAAAATTGGCAGCCCAGGGCAAGTATAGGGAAGCTCTTGAGCTAATTAAAATGGAAAATCCATTCCCAGCAGTTTGTGGATATGTTTGCAACAAGCGTTGTGAAGATGCCTGTACCAGAGGGGATTTGGACGAACCTATCGCAATTGATGATATCAAACGCTTTATTGCAGATCAGGATTTGAACAAAGAGACCCGGTTTATTCCTAAAAAACGTCATAATTACAGTGATAAAAGGATTGCTGTTGTGGGGGCGGGCCCGGCTGGATTGTCCTGTGCATACTATCTGGCTATCGATGGATATGATGTGACAGTATTTGAAAAAGAAAAGGTAGCCGGCGGAATGCTGACCCTTGGGATTCCCTCTTTTGTTCTCGAGAAAAGAATTGTGGAAGCAGAAATCGATATTTTAAGGGAATTGGGTGTTACCTTTAAAACCGGAGTAGAGGTAGGAAAAGATATCACTCTGGATCAGCTAAGGGCAGATGGATATGCAGCCTTCTATTTGGCAATCGGAGCTCAGAAGGGCCGGAAGCTGGGAGTAGAAGGAGAAGACTATGAAGGCGTGGTTTCAGGAATAGAATTCCTCTCCCGTGTCAACCAGGATGAAAAAGAAACTATTTCCGGTAACGTAGTAGTCATCGGTGGCGGTAATGTGGCTATCGACGTAGCCCGTGTGGCAGTTCGTGCCGGCGGGAAAAAAGTCAGCATGTTCTGTCTGGAAAGCAGAGAACAAATGCCGGCTCTTGACGAAGAAACCCGCGCAGCTGAAAGTGAAGACATTACAATCAATAATTCCTGGGGACCAAAGCGTATTATTGGAGAGGACGGTAAGGTAACAGGGATCGAATTGATGCGCTGTGTCAGTGTCTTTGATGAAAACGGGCGTTTTGCCCCTAAGTATGATGAAAATGATACGATGGTCGCAGAAGCAGACTATGTTCTGTTAGCAGTAGGCCAGTCTATTGACTGGTGTGGTATTTTGGAGGATAGCCAGGCAGTTTTAAATCCTAACAATACTATCCAGGTAGATGATACCACCTATCAGACGGATCAGCCTGATGTGTTTGCAGGCGGGGATGCGGTGACCGGACCCCGTTTTGCAATCGATGCCATTGCAGCTGGAAAACAGGCAGCTATTTCTATTCACCGTTTTGTCCAGGTAGGACAGGATTTGCTGATTGGCCGCAGCCGCCGCCAGTATATCGAATTAGATAAGAGGGCAGTTATTATCGATAGCTTTGACACAACTCCCAGACAGAGAGCGGCAAAGATTGACGGTCAGG
>JARKQP010000308.1 GCA_029974875.1 Mobilitalea sp. | reverse complement strand
CGGCCTGACTCCCCTAAATACCACAAAGCCAAGCAGTGCAACAATCAGGACTGCCAGGATGATCTGCAGGTAATCCGTAAATGTCCTTACGGTTCTGGTGGTAGGTACAAATACGGGCTGCTCAAAAGCGGTAATTGAAATGTTCGCTTCTACAATTCCCGTCGCCTTTGAAACCAGGGTAACCAAGGACGGATCCGGCGTAATTGTGGTTGCCGCACTGTTTGCAGCCACATAAGCGTCAAAGGTAGTACCATCAAGAGCCCCTTGGTCCTTCAGGTCCTCTTCCCTATAGGTAATCGCCCTCCTAAGCACAATGGAAATGGATGACTGGTCCGCTCTGACCGCTCCCACCTCATATTCCGTGTTAGTCTCCCTTACATTCGGTAAGTAATCATATTCCTCTGTCTGGACCTTCCCGGAATTAGAAGAATTATCCTGTACGTTATAGGTAGTTTCATCGTTGGAGTCTGTTCCGGGTATGCCTCCTGAGGAATTGGCATTCTCGGATTTATAAGTATAGCTGTGGCTGTACACGCCCTGCTCCTGCCCCTCTGCCGGCGTGTATTCCGTATATAATTCAGTCACCCTGTCCATATTAAAGACAAGGTTTGGCATAATCTCAACATCATCATAGCCAGTCTTGATTAACCCCATATACAAATTATTAATATAGGTATTCCGGAGTCTTTCCTTAAAATCCTCATTTGAGCTGGCACTTCCGCTATACAGGTCATTGCCGCCGCCATACAGGAGGTTGCCAAATTGATCCGCCACCTTAATCATTTCAGGACTTTTATTGCCAAGCAGGGATGCAACCACCTGTGCTATGGTCTCCGCCGTCTTTAACTGGAAATCCTCATTAATTGTTAAAACGACACTGGCACTGGTATCCTTAGCTTCGGTCAGAATGGAGTCGCTGCTTTCCGTAGGAAGGTAATAAACCTCTGCATCCTCCACTCCTTCCATCTTTATAATGCTATTGCGTAATTTATTTTGAAAAAAGAGATTGAGCTTAAGGGTACGGTCAGCATTCGTCGTACTCAAGCTATTATCAAGAAGCTTTTCCAGAGATAAGCCGGTTGATGGCATATCATTGTCTGCCAGAAGAAATGTTGCATCCGTCAATTTTGTTTCATCAACGGAAATCGTCAGCTGGTCTTTTGCTACCTTATAAGCAATTCCTTCACTTTTAAGGAGCTCCGTAATTTTGCTGGCATCACCCGTAGTCTCTGCTGTAGTTAGTTTATCATATACTGTCCTCTGCATCAGGAAGATGAGTAGCGCAAAGGCAAAAATAACAACACAGACGGCACTGATAATTAATGTCTTCTGCTTGCTTGTATACTTATTCCAAAGATCCTTTAAATTCTTTAATATTTGTTTCGCTCTATCGGCCATTGCCTATGCTCCTCTGCGTGTATTCATGGGTCCTGCTCGACTTGTACCTAAGGGGTACAAATTTGGTTGTATCAATAGGCATAGTTTAAACTGTGCCCAAAGGCACAATTTAGATTGTGCCTTGTCCACAACCTAAAACTGCAGGTTCATAATCTCTTTATAGGCATCCATTACATTATTACGGACTGCAATTGTATATTGTAATGCGAGATTTGCTTTTTGCTGCGCTACCTGTAAATCAGTAGTGCTATCCATTAACCCGAGTGCATATGCCGTTTCTGCTTCTTCCGCTGCATTTGTATAGTCATTTGTCTGTTTTACCAAATTCAAAGCGGACTTAAAAATATCCTCAAAGGCCGCATTCCGGTTTTCGGAAGTCTTTAGCGCCGACGTCTGTCCATAATTACTGAGACTGCCTAAATTATTAACTGAAGCGATATTCATATAAGTTTCCTTGCCTTTCCTGAGTAATAGCCCGGCCGCTCAAGGGACCGGCCTGCGAAAAAATAAAACAATAAATTATTTTCCGACCTCCAGGCCTTTTAGGGCCATGCTTTTCGTGGCATTGAACGCCGTAACATTCGCCTCATAGGCACGGCTTGCGTCGATCATGTCCGTCATTTCCTGAACCGTATTAACATTCGGATAGGACACATAACCATCCTCATCCGCATCCGGGTGGGAAGGATCGTATACCATGCGCAGCGCCGTTTTTGTATCCTCCACAATCTCCGTAACCTTAACTCCATTCCCCATGGTTTCTGCCGTATATTGCAGTATGTTCCCAAAGGGCCGCATGTTCTTTTCTTCAAATACAACTGCT
>JARKQP010000286.1 GCA_029974875.1 Mobilitalea sp. | reverse complement strand
ACAAGAGCTGAAGAAATGACTGTCCCAATGGTTGCAATAATGGAAATAAATAAAGAATTCATAAAAAAGGTTCCAAAGGTCACCTTACCAAAGCCTCTCCATCCATTGATATAATTTTGTAAAGTGATTTGCTCCGGTATCAGTTGATTTGCCGTCGTAAAAATTGTCTTTGTATCCTTTAGGGAACTCATAACCATCCAAAGTAAGGGATAAATCATAATAAGCCCGATTCCGCAGACAATCACATGGTAAATAATACGGCCTGCCATTTTTCTTCCTTTCACTCTATACTCCCCCTTCATATACCCAGAATTTCTTTGTTCCAAAGATCAACAGTGTCATCAGACCGACAATCCCCAGCATGACCCAGGCAAGGGCAGCGCCGTAGCCTGTATTGGAATATTCAAAAGACTGCTGGTACATGTATACCGTATAAAATAAGGTTGAATTCATCGGTTTCCCCTGGGTAATAATATAGCATTGGGTAAAGGCTAAAAATCCATTAATCATCTGCATAACCAGATTAAAAAAAATGGTCGGGGTTAACAGCGGCAGCGTAATATGAAAAAACTGTTTTACTTTACCTGCGCCGTCCACGGTTGATGCTTCATAAAGAGTTGATGGAATCTGTTTTAAGGATGATAAGAAAATCAGCATGGAGGATCCGAACTGCCATACGGCTAGAATGATTAATGTCCAAATTGCCGTACGTGTATCTCCCAGCCATGAAAACTCTGATGGCAGACCCAGGGCACCCAGCAGCTTATTAATGACACCATCTATAGCAAACATCCTTTTCCAGAGGATGGATACCGCTACGGAACCGCCAATAATGGATGGAAGATAATAGGCAGCCCGGTATAATCCCGTTGCTTTTGTTGTTTTGAAAAGTATTAAAGCAACGATTAGGGCAAATACCAACCGCAGTGGAACCGAAACAAGTGCGAAGTATAAGGTCACTCCTATGGTCTTATAAAAGGTTTCGTCCTGGAACATCTTGATATAATTCTTAAGTCCGGCAAAAACCGGCGGTGAGAGAATATTATAATCGCAAAAGGAGTAGTAGAGCGAAATCCCCATCGGTACAAGCAAAAACATAAAAAAGCCTATAATAAACGGCAACGAAAACACCATGCCTGCTATGCTTTCCCTATTTAAAAAATGAATTAGATTAAATTTATTATTTCTCATTAACTGTCTTCTTCCTTCATATAGTGTAATCCGAGTGCCAAAAGTCTCCTGAATACTACAGCGATAAAGATATTCGAATACTGGTTCATCCGGATCTATATCAATTGACTTCTGACACTCGAATCATTGTGCTTATCAATTAGTCGGCCAGCATTTCATTGCCCTTCTGAAATAATTGTGCCGCTGCGTCCTCTGCTGTTATTTGCTTATAGCATACCATCTCAACCAGCTGGTCTACCAGCTTGGAAACCTCTGCGGAACCTTCCGGGGCCGGAGGATTAATTACTGAACTGGTCGGAGTTACAACATTATTGATATAAGCGACAGCCTTTAATTGGTTTTGATCCATCTGATCCTTAATTGCTTCCGCTACCTTTGCAGATGCCGGAACACCTCTTTCTCCCTTTAAGATCTTGTTGGCATCCACATCATTTGTCCAGTAACTGATAAATTTTGCCGCAGCTTCCGGGTTTTTACTGTCTACTGTCACCGAAAAAAACATACCAGGCTTCAGATAATTCGCAGCCTTCTGGTCGTCAGCCGGCCATGTCGTCATTGCAATTTCTGTACCCTCTGGAGCAGCATTCTGCAGCGGCGCCAATGCGTTGGAATAAGAGAATGCGCACCAGCTCATTGTTGCGGGGCTGGAACCATAAACTAACGGCATCTGTTCCGGGGTTCCGATCGTTCTTTCCGTATAGATGCTTGGATCACACATCCAGCCTTCTGAAATTCCTTTTTCATAGACCTCAAAAAACTTCTGCAGCTGTTCCTGCGTGGCTCCAAGCTTTCCTTTTTCATAAAGAATAGATCCTAAGGATCTCATGGTATATTCAATGAATATATCACCATCTCCGTATGCGGCACCTGTCTTATATCCTGTCTTTTCATAGATTTCCTTGCATAAGGCCATAAATTCACCCAGTGACAGATTATCCTTCACGGTAATGCCATTCTGGTCAAGTAAGGTCTTATTGTACATTAAAGCAGGAGCATTCACCCCGATTGGGATGGCATAAAGCCCGCCATTTACTTTGCCGGAATTTAAAATATTTTCATCAATTCCAGTTACATCCAAGGTTCCGTTGTCAATATAGGGTATTAAATCAACGAGCAGATCGTTGCTTACATATTGCTCAAGGTATTTGTAGTCCATTTGGACAACATCAGGAAGAGTGTGCCCTGCTGATGCGGTGGATAATTTATTCCAGTAATCAGCCCATTCCGCAAACTGTCCGTCAAAGGTTACCCCAGGGTTATTCTGGGTATATAGATCCAATACCTGCTGTGTCCTTTCATTTCTTGTCTGATTCCCCCACCATGAGACCGTTAACGCTGCATTGTCCGCTGCATTTGTCTGGTCAGCGCTGCTGGTTACTTCCGTTTTAGTTTCCGTTTTTGTTTCTGTTTTACTTCCTGCTCCAGTATCTGAAGTAGTAGATGTTCCCTTATTCGCGCAGCCTGCCAGTAGCATGACAATTAAAAATCCTGCTAACGAGAGGGAGATGATTCTCTTTCCCATTTCTTAATCCTCCTTGAAATTTTTGTGTTACTTTACTAGATACCCACATTATATCTTCTGAAATTGTACAAGTATACACAAAAAACCGAGGCTTAAATTAAAAAAACCGATAAATAGCCTCAGGCCTCTTGCATATATTTTTCTAGAATTTATAATGGTTTTAAAAGGTCAGGTAATTGCTTTAGGAGGTAAGCTATGTCCCATAAACGTAAAAATGATAAAAATTTATTCTTTCAGTCCTATAGAAAAATCAGGTCCGTTTATGTGAATGCTTCCCTTTACCAAAAAATAATCACTATTGTCCTAGTTATTTTATGTGTAAACTTTTCTGCCAGTATTATCGCATTAAGTGTTATTACCCGTTCCAACAGCAAGCTCCTATATGAAGCAATCTCAAATACATTATTGACGGGAACAAAATCCATATCTGAGAAATTACATAATATTGAAGAAATGACGGACATCATCATTGCCGACAGCAGAATACAGACCAATCTGACTATAGCCGCAGAGCATGTGGACAACAGCAAAAGGAGCGCTGCCTTCCGGACACTCTCTTTTCTCGTCCCGGAATATTACACCAACTATAAATCAAACAACATCAGATACATTAATTTGTATAATGATTCTTATATTTCTTACAGTAATATTGCACTCAGTAAGAAAACCCCGGAGCAGATCCACAACGGGCTATTGCTGGAGGCCTCTGAAAAATCAGGGTATCCTGTCTGGTCGGATGCTTACTGCAATGAATATGGCCTGTTCCTGGTCAGAGATATCCGCAAGGCAGAAAAGATGGCATTAAATAAAATAGGTACCATCGTAGTGAATATCGATTTGGATGCTGTCGTTAATACTGCCATGGATACAACTATGTTTTCAGAACCGGCACAATTTATTATTGCAAATGATAGCGGGGAGATCTATCACTCCAAAGCACTTGATGACAATATAGTCTCCCAGGCATACCAAAGGGTGGACCATAACTATGGTATCCTCCGGCTAAATAACAGGCAATATTTCTATGTGCACGAAACAATTCCTGATTTCGCCTGGGATTTCATCTGTCTCGTATCATATCAGAATATATACAACACACAATTTTTAACGTTATTCTCTGCCATCTGCATTAATATGGCTGCAGTCCTTCTTATTTTTCTGATCGCGAAGTCCATGATTAATTCGATTACTGTTCATTTCAGCAGACTGGCAGCTAAAATGGAAGCCTTCGGAAAAAGCAAAACCTTTGTGAAGGATACCTCTTATGACTACTCCGAACGAAAGGATGAAATCGGGGAATTACATAGAAATTTTGACCTTATGGCAACACAGCACCAGGAATTGGTGGAAAAATTCTTCTTCCAAGAGATCCTATACCGGGATGCTAAAATAAAGGCCCTGGAAAACCAGGTAAATCCACATTTTCTATACAATACCCTGGAATCGATTAATTGGAGGGCAAAAGCACTGGGAGAGAAGGATATTTCTATTATGATTGAATCCTTGGGCTCCCTGCTGAGAACCACGTTAAGCCAGAAGGAAAATAATATATCTTCAACTCTGGAACAGGAAATTTCTATTGTTAAAAATTATATGGATATTATCCGAATCCGGTTTGATGACCGTATCTGTTTTCAAACATCCATTGATGCCCGCCTGAATTCCTTATTATTACCGCGGCTTTCCCTTCAGCCCTTGGTTGAAAACGCTGTCAATTATGCAATGGAAGTAATCACCGAAACCTGCCTGATTGAAATAACCGCTTATGCTGACAATGCTTTAGCAATTATCCAAATCAAAAATAATGGCTCCCAGTTTGAAGATGACCTGCTGCTGAAATTAGAAAACCACCAGATTACCCCCCGTGGCAATGGGATTGGAATATTAAATATCCAAAAACGGATCCAATTAAGCTATGGAGAAGGATATGGGCTGCAATTTTTCAACCCGGATGAAGATCATGCGGTTGCCCAGATCCAAATTCCCTATAAGGAGAACCACTGCTCATGAAATTATTGATTGCTGATGATGAAAAAATAATACGGGAAACTATTTCCTCCATAATTGACTTAGCTTCCCTGGACATCCAACTTATCGGTACCGCCTCGAATGGTATCGAGGCTTATAATATTATTCTGGATGAATATCCCGACATAGTTTTAACAGATATCAAAATGCCCGGCCTTACCGGCCTTGAGCTGATAGACCGTATTAAAAAAATTAATCAGGACACCGAATTTATTATTCTGTCCGGATACGATGAATTTAAGTATGCACAGGAAGCGATGCGTTATGGCGTCAAGAACTATCTGTTGAAACCCTGTAATGAGCTTCAGATTATGGAATGCTTGCAGGATACGGTCAACAGCCTTGTCAAAAAGAGGAGTTCCAGGCAGGGTACACCCGACAATACCCTGATCCGTTATTTTGAAAGTAATATTATCCTAACGATTATCAGTGCGGGTATTTTTGTCGACAAGGCTTCCCTTCATGCCTTTGACTTTTCCAACATTTATGACCCTTACCATATTTATCTGGATTTTTACAGCGAACCATATGAATTATGCTTTTTGTACTTTGTAGAACAACGGTCGCTATCCGCAGTCACCACTAAAATCATGGCCTTCCACCGCTCCCAATACTCTGGAACTGTATTTAATATTATTTATGTAAATAATACCTTACTATTTTTCTATAAATCCCCCGGTATGGATACGGCAGACCTTGACAATTTTATGAACGGCCTTTGTCCCCAAAACCACACGGTTTCTTTTCAGTATGAACGCAAAGAGTTTAATAATTTAGAGCTGCTGCTCAATACAATTCTTGCTAAAATCAAGAGATATGAAATGGTTTACTATTCCGTTGACGGAAATAATTTTATCCATATCTGTAATTTTAAAAATATCCTGCAGGAATTTGACCAGTGTATTTTGCAGCTAAAAAGCCCGGATCCCGGAACCGTCAGAAATGCATTAAGCTATTTTAAGCAGCTGGTGGAGCCAATTACAGACTTAAATTTATTAAAACAGATTGTTTCTTCTTCCATCATGCAGTTAGCGGCATTTTATACACCCGCTACAATGATGTCAGCCTCGGATAAATTATACCAGTTAAACCAAATAACAAATTGCAGAAAATTGTCGAGAGCCTTAAGCAGGCATTTAGAAGAAATGATTGAAGAACATTTAAGTAATTCGACCGCACTGAAATTGAGCGAGCAGGTAAAAAAAATTGTAGCGGAGCACCTTGAAGATCCGAATTTATCCTTAAAATGGATTGCTGAAAATTATTTGTATATGAATGTTGATTATCTCAGCAAGAAATTTTTAAGTGAAACAGGTGATAAATTTTCGGGTTATCTTACCCACCAGAGGATCAAGCGCAGCAAGTTATTATTAAAACAGTATAATAGCGTTGATAAAATCAAAATGATTGCCGAGTTGGTCGGATGCGGAAATAACCCCCAATATTTTAGCCACATATTTAAAAAAGAAACTGGGATGTCTCCCAGTTGCTATATAAAATCCATCCAGGAGGAATAAACATGACAAATGAATTTCTACTTCCAAAAATTAATTTGGTGATTGACAAGCTGCTTCATTTAGGAGGAGCCGACTATGAAAATGATAAGCTGCAATCATTGGAAGAAATATTAAAAACAGGTAACTGCAGCAGGGATTTCGGGATCGAGGAATGGGACTGGCCCCAGGGCGTAGGTTTATATGGTATCTATAAGCTCCAGGAATATTATGGTGATGACCGGTATATGGATTTCTTTACAGAGTGGTTCCGAAGAAATTTGGAAACCGGACTGCCTTCAAGAAATATCAACACCACCGCCCCCTATCTTACACTAATAAGTATTTTAGATAAAATGCCGGAAATGGAGAAGTATGAAGCCCTCTGTATCAGTCAGGCGGATTGGCTTGTTAGCGGATTGCCTAAGACATCCGAAAACGGATTCCAGCATGTCACTACCGGGATCGGTGACAGGAACGCCGTTATCCTGAATAACTCCCAGCTATGGCTGGATACTGTTTTTATGACTGTCCTGTTTCTATATAAAATGGCTGCCAGGTATCATAATAGAGTATGGCAGCAAACTGCAGAATATCAAATTCTTCTTCATATAAAATATCTATGCGACAGGCATACCGGCTTATTCTATCATGGATGGAGCTTTGACCGAAAGGATAACTTTGGAGGAATTTTCTGGTGCAGAGGTAATTCATGGTTTACGTTAAGTTCAATTGAATTGATATTAGCCAACAAGGAAATGCCTGAAAGCCTGAAAGAATATATTCTGAATACCTTTAAAACCCAGATTGGTTCTCTTGGACAGTTACAACGCGATTCCGGCCTATGGACTACTGTTTTAGATGACGATACCTCATATGAGGAAGCCTCAGGATCGGCCGCCATTACAGCCGGCATCCTAAATGCCATAAAGCATGGCTATCTGGACACCTCCTACCAGCCTATGGCCGAGAGAGCACTTTCTGGCCTGGTGCAAAGCATAGCAGATGACGGTACTGTCCAGAAGGTGTCGGCAGGCACTGCCATGGGCATGGATGCCAACCACTATAAAGGAATCCAAATTAAACCCATGGCCTACGGACAGGCACTTACCCTGATTGCCCTGGTGGAAGCTTTGCATAGATAATAATTCCCCTTTCTTTCAGCCCTGCCATCTAATTGACAATCTCTTTTTATATAACTTATG
>JARKQP010000285.1 GCA_029974875.1 Mobilitalea sp. | reverse complement strand
TAATTCTTCTCCTGTTTGATTAGCTCTAACGAGGCGGCCACATATCCGGTCTCCTTTAAAGCCGCTACCCCTGCCAGCTGTGCCGGGATGGAGACATTCCAGGGCTGTGATACCTCCTTCATCCGGCGGAGGAATTCCCTATTGGCGCAGATCCCGTAGCCAAGCCGGAGCCCAGGCATCGCGTACAATTTCGTGAAGGCCTTCAGCAGCATTAAGTGTTTTGATGCCCCTATATTCTCCAGCACCGAATAGTTCCTGCCTTCCTCTACAAAATCCAGGAAGCATTCATCCACAAGCAGCCAAATGGAAAGGGCTTCACATTTTCGGATGATCTGATCCATCAGATTTTTCCCGATCAGACCGCCTGTCGGATTACCCGGATTACATAGGAAAATGATATCGATTTCCTCCGTAATGGCATCAAGGAAATCCTCCTGCAGCAAAAATCCGTCTTCTTCCTTCAATAAAAAATATTCCAGCTCACAATCCACGACACCTAAAGCCTTTTCATATTCATAAAAGGATGGCACCGGAAGCAACGCCTTCCTTGGCTTTAAAGCTAGAACCAAGGAATAGATAATATCCGCAGCCCCATTTCCACAGATAATTTGCTCCATGGGAACCTTTGCAAACTGGGCTATCTCCTTTCGAAGCTCCCTGCATTCCACATCCGGAGAGCTGGCGGAACGCCTTACTCCCTCACAGGCCGCGTCAGCGACACCCCCCGGTATGCCCATCAGATTAATATTGGCAGAAAAGTCTATAAGGGCTTCCCTTTGATAAATATCTCCTCCATGCTTATGTCCGTGCTCATATCCGTACTTATTTTCATGCTTATGTTCATACTTATCTTCATGATGATGCCCATGCTTATTCCCATGATTATTTCCATGCCCATCATCATGGGCATTCCCTTCATTGCACAAATCACCACGAAAATGCTGGCATGAACCCGGTTCTTCCTTTTGCTTATCTATTCTGTTTCCTTCAACCTTATGCATCTCTTATCCTGTTCCCCTTCCTGTCATCTTTCTTAACATTATAGCAACACGGCATCCTATATATAATCAGTGTCCCCCTCTTGGGACAACCTCGTACGCTGTAAAAAACCCCGCCTTATGAGAAGTTAAAAAACAAAAATAATGCCAGAAGCTTAATACTCCCACAAAAAAGCAGGCCAAGCATTGCAGTATAATAGAGCAGCTCATTTGCCCTTTTGATATCAGCCACGGTAGCCGGCCTGATATTATCACCAATCGTCTTCTTCTGATATAGCTTCCCAAAATAATAGGCATCCCCAGCAAGCTGAATCTCCAGGGCTCCTGCGGTGACCGCCTCGGTATGGGCGGAATTAGGGCTTGCATGGTTGAACCGGTCCCTGCGGTAGACCCTCCAGGCCTTCTTC
>JARKQP010000259.1 GCA_029974875.1 Mobilitalea sp. | reverse complement strand
CTCATCCTCACGGAAATAGGTCTCTCCATGGGTACAGTAGCCTCCGCGGACCACAGTTTCCCAGAAGCGTCTGGTCAGCTCTTCTCCCGTGATATTACCCCAGCCCTGGTCGATATCTCCCTCATAGGCAATCTCATCAATGACAACTGGTTTTTTCCATTCCTCCCTCATCTTTGCCGTAAGCTCCACATGGCTATAGACATCTATACGCTGCCAGGATACATGGGTTATCCAGCTGCGGTTTTGGTCATACACCTGCATGCAGTTATGGATAGAACGCAGATGTCCCATCGGGTCATATTTTTCTACTGTCTCTGCCAAGTCTTCCCACTCTTCTACCTTCCTGTCCCTGAGAAGATCCCATTCATTTGCCATAGACCACCATACATTTGCGTAGGATGCAAGCCTTGCGATCAAATAGCGCAGATACAGGCAGTTTGCCTCTTGTGTCATCTTGGAAAATCCCCATCTGTCATAAGGGTGGAACAAGATGATATCAGCCTCAATCCCAAGCTCTCCAAGCTGTTCAATACGGGTCTCAAAATTCCGGAAAAATTCCGGATTCGGACGGGTAAAATCAAACTTGTACGCATCCTCCTGGATTCCCATAAAAATGGATGCCATATCAACCTTGGCTACATAATCCTTGTCCTTCTTTCCTCCTTCAAATGGATATAAAAGGGGTTCATTTGCATTATAAAGATAGTGCTTCGGAAACGGACTAAATCTAATTTTATTAAAGGCCGTACCGGCCAACGTCTCCAATGTCCTTTCAACCACAGCCGTATCCTGGTTTGTCCAGTTATATGCCGTCGTTCCAAAGGGATAAAAGGGCGTACTGTCATCATGGGCAAAGTGATACTGGTTTTGAACCCTCACCGGTCCATGCTTTCCTGCTTTCGCCGGGGTACATTCAAATGAGCCTGTTATCCCATCAAGCTCCGGCACATTGCTGTTCGTAGCATAACGCCACTCGCCTTCCGACCGCGGCATAAAACGGATTTTAT
>JARKQP010000197.1 GCA_029974875.1 Mobilitalea sp. | reverse complement strand
TTAGTGGATGGCAAAAGTTCCTATTATGAAATCAGGATTAAACAGTTATAGCAGGATCGTCTATTATTGTGTAACCTCTTTTCCTGAACAGTTCCAGAGCCTGTGACCTTGTCAGAATCTTGGATTCATGGACAGGGCGATGTTCTAAAAAACCTTCCGGGGTATATGGCTCCAGCTTGCTTAAGATGTTCCAGATAGCGGTCAGGAGCATCTTGCAGACAGCAATAATAGCCTTTTTGTGACCCCTGCGGGTTTTGATTCTGTGATACCTTTCTTTGAATTCAGGATGCTTTTTGGATTTGAGGAGTGCATTGGCAACCTGAACGAGAAGAGGTTTCAAATAGCAACCGGCACGGGAAATACGTGTGGATTTTACTTTACCTGCACTCTGGTCATTGCGCGGACAGCAGCCAGCCCAGGAGACGAGATTCTTAGATGACGGAAACACCGACATGTCGGGACCAGTCTCAGAGAGAATGGCGATAGCGGTCATCGGATTGGAATCTAATCCTGGAAGGGTGTAAAGCAAATCCAGGACAGCAGAAAAAGGGACAACAATCAGAAGTATTTCCTGCTCGATTTCCTTTTTGTGGGCTTCAAGCTCGTCGATGTGTGCGAGACATTGGCGAAGCTTGACAGCCTGCTCCGGGGAAATAGCACCATCAACGGCAGCCTGTATTTCCTCAAGAGGGGTCTTACACCGGCCATCGACAAAAGGAGCAACATCAAAAGTTTCCCCAGGGTGATCGAGCATGTGGTTGGTAATAGAACGGGAGGATTTACCAAAGACATCACTGAAAACATCATCGAGTTTCAGGTTGGAAACAGTGAGACAGTTCTGGACCCGATTTTTTTCACCGGCCAGCATATTAGTAAGCTTGAAGCGGTAACGCATCAGGTCACGAAGCTGACGGATCGCAGGGGAAGGGATAAAACTGGGTTTGATCATGTCACACATGAAGAGATCGCAGATCCATCTGGCATCTTTGCGGTCGGTCTTATTGCCCTTTTGAGGTTTGGTATATTTGGGATGGGCAAGGGTAACAAAACAGGATTTCTCAAGGATGTTGAAGACGGGGATCCAATACTTGCCGGAAGATTCCATACAGACTTCGGTGCAGTTATATTTGGCAAGCCAGGCAGACAGCTCCCTAAGGCCTTTGGAAAAGGAAGAGAAACGGGCCTGCTTATAATCGGTACGCCCGTTTGTATCAGTGATACCGATACAGGCATAAATCCAGGTTTTGTGGACATCAAGGCCACAACAGTTTTTACGGAAGATTTTGAACATAGAGTACCTCCTACAAAAAATTTGCAGGGCTGGCAGGGACTGGTCGTCCGGCGAAATCGAGTCAACTTCGGAAGAGATAAGTTTACGGGCTACTGTTTTGCGCCATTCATTGATGCCTTAACGGACGACCGACACCATATAGATATACGGGGTTGCCGCTATACAGCCCCGCCACTCACCTCCTCGGGTTGTGTAGTATACCAGTTACCTACTAGAGGAGTTTAACAAGAAAAAAGGAAAAGCGAAAGTCCGGAGGAGGTTTCATAGCCCCATCGGTGCCTTTCGCAGAAAGGCGGATTTATAGATATGATGAAAATAGGCTGCCATCTCTCCGTCTCGAAGGGCTATTATGCCATGGGGAAGGAAGCACTGGACATAGGAGCAAATACCTTTCAATTCTTTACCCGTAATCCCCGGGGCAGCAAGGCTAAGGAAATCAACCCTGCCGATACCCGGAAGCTGTGTGAGCTGGCGAAGGAGCATTCCTTTGGACCCTTGCTGGCACATGCACCCTATACCCTTAATCCGGGCTCACCGGAGGGAAGAACCCGTGAGTTTGCCTTTGAAACTATGGAGGATGATTTAAAACGGATGGAGTTCCTGCCGGGCAATTTGTATAATTTTCATCCTGGCAGCCATGTGGGGAAGGGGGCAGAGGCAGGCATCGCCCAGATTACGGATTTGCTTAACGCCATCCTGACCCCAGGGCAGACCACTACGGTTCTGCTGGAAACCATGGCCGGCAAGGGTACGGAGATTGGAGGCACCTTTGAAGAGCTGCGGATGATCCTGGACGGAGTTGTGTTAAATGACAAGATGGGCATCTGCCTGGATACCTGCCATATATTTGACGGCGGGTATGATATTGTAAATGACCTTGATGGTGTCCTGGAGGAGTTTGACCGGATCATCGGCCTGGACAGGTTAAAAGCGGTCCATATCAACGACAGCAAGAACCTTGTGGGAAGCCGTAAGGACCGCCACGAAAAAATAGGGGATGGAAACATCGGTCTGGAAGCCTTTACGAGGATCATAAACCATCCTGCCTTGCGGGAGCTGCCCTTTTATCTTGAAACACCAAATGATTTGGAGGGCTATGCACGGGAAATCAGCCTGTTAAGGGGAAGGTACCGTGAATAATTAAGAAATAGGGCCGAGGTTATCTAAGCCTGGCAAAAAAAGTGTCTGGCAGAAAAGTGTCTGCCAGAAAAATCAAAAAAATAAATTTTTTAAGAACCATTGGATTAGATTTAACGTCTAATCTATATGGTTCTTTTTGGATTTTTAGGTAGGAAGGTTTTACCATTAGAAATTACTTAAAAAACTTTGATATTTCTATTACTGTGGTATATAATGGTAGGACATAATCTATGATGGGGGGAATTGATAATGGAGAGAAATAACCAAAGGCAAAACAGGTACTATTGTAGTGAAAGGATAAAACAGTTACCGGCAGTTACTCCAAGGAAACTACTGGTGATTTTCCAACGTAAATCACTAGCGGTTTATTTAAGCTTTCTGATCTTTATTTCAGGATTGCTGTGGCCGATAACAGCCGCGGCGGCAGAAATAACGCCAAGTGCAGATAATCTTGCCGGCACAGGCGATCCCTCAGGAAATTCCGGTGAGCTTCACGCTTTTTACCCTGCTACCACAGCATTTTCTGAGAAGATAAAGCAGTACATAGACCAGTTGGATTCCCTGAGCTTTGCCTGGAGTAGAATTGATTCGGCGGATCCCTCCAGCTTAAATACGGTTAAAGGAAAGAATGGCAATTATGGCTTTTACTATCCGTCAGACTACCTTCAGGTAGTGAAATATGCGAAAGACCAGGGAAAGCCGATCCAGCTGAATGTATATATGGAAGGCAGTGACTGTAAATTATTGCTGCCTTATGCGGATAAGCGTCAGGCCATAGTCCAGGCTATCATGGATAACATATTGGCGGATATTACCCAAGGGGAGGGCATCTACTATGATGGAGTGGTAGTTGATTTTGAGGGGCTTTACGATACGGACAGCAGTAAGAATCCGGTCTTATATAATGGCCAGCCAATCAGCGCCTATTTCGTCCAGTTCCTGACGGAATTAAAAGCCCAGCTTTCCGGCAGCGGTAAAAAGCTGTACGTAGCTGTTAATCCTCTGCTGTACTATGATGGATATGATTATCCAGGTATCCTTGGGATTGCAGACCGTGTTATCCTGATGGCCCATGATTATGAACCGACAGGGCAGCTTCAGAAAAAACAGGTGGAGCAGTATACCGGTTATGATGTCTTAGAGCCCATCGACAGCCTGGCACCCATCCGTAAGATCAGGGCAGCCTTGAATGATATGCAGAATGCGGCAGCAGATTCCTCCCAGCTGTCGAAGGTATGGCTGCAGCTTACCTTTGATAGTGCCCAGTGGCAATTTGATGTAAGCAGTGCCACAGGGTGGACAGCGCTTGCCGGAACCACTCCCAGCAGAAAGGGGAGGGCAGTCCCCTTGTACTCCACAATTAAAGCCCGTGTAGATAACCTGGATGGCTACGGGAAGAATATAAGCTATGGATACAATAATGACCTTCAAAGTCCTTATATCCAGTATTATAATTCCTCCGATAAGTCCTGGAATGTAATCCTATATGAAGACAGCAACAGCATTGCCGCGAAAATTGAATTATCCAAGGAATACGGGTTAGGAGGAATTTCTGTCTGGAGCCTTGGAAATGTTCCGGATTATAATGACAGTACGGGAATGAAATACCACCTGGACGGCTGGTCCACTATCCTGTCAGAGATGGGCTCCTTTGGAACACTTTCAGCGGAACAGACCCGGACGGTTACCTTTACGGATCCGGCAGTCGAGCAGGCCGTTAGGGGGAAGCTGGGAAATAAGGCGGGCAGCCTTACTATGTCGGACGTGAAAAGCATTTACAGGCTGAAGCTTCCGGCAGGAACGAAAAGCCTGGATGACCTGAAAATGTTGACCAACCTGGAATACCTCAGTGCCGGGGATCTGGGCATAAAAAGTATTGCAGCCTTAGGAAACCTTACGAAGCTGCAGGCCCTATATCTTCCGCAGAATGCAATTACGGATGTCAGCCCACTGAAAAAACTGACAAAGCTGCAGGTGCTCTCCCTAAAGGGCAACCAGATAACAAATATCAGCTCCCTGTCAGGTCTGACCAACCTACAGAAATTATATTTAAGTGAGAATAAAATAACCGGCACAGCCTCATTGAGTAAGCTGACGAAGCTGGAGCTTTTGGAATTAAATAATAACAGCATTCAGAAAATTGACAGCCTGAAAGGACTGACAAAGCTGACGAGGTTAACCCTAGGCTATAACAAGCTCAGTGACCTGTCGGCACTGAAAGCCATGACTAACCTACAATACCTGGATCTGGCCTCTAATAAGATTACGGATATTACGGCGCTGACAAACCTAAAAAAGGTTGAAACCCTATATCTGCAGCGGAATACAATCAGTAATATCAAGGCTCTATCCGGAATGAATAAGCTGACCGTGCTGTCACTGAACGGCAATAAAGTCTCCTCCCTATATCCCCTGGCAAAGCTGACTACCCTGAAAATGCTGTATCTAAAGGAGAATAAGCTTACAAGTATTGTATCACTGAAGGAATTAACGAACCTTAAGGAGCTGTATTTAAGCGGAAATAAAATAAGTAATTATAGCCCTGTAAAAAAGGTGTACACAAAAGCAGGCTTTCTATGTGATTTTAAATTATAAACAGTCCTGAATGCACTTGCACAATAACATACGGAAGAGTAAAATATGAAATGATAACGGGAATACGGAAGGATGAGGGGATAAGGGATGAATGAGAACAAACACAGGACAGTCGGCAACATTATTGTTGCCCTGATATTAACCTTAGGAATAATCGCCGCAACACTCATAGCGGTAAACGGACTGGTAAAGATCAAAAGCACCAGAACAAACCTGGTAGTAACGGGTTCTGCAAAGCAGCAGATTACTTCGGATTTAATTGTCTGGAGCGGATATTTCAACTCCCAGTCGCCTGTTTTAACGGATGCTTACACGAAACTGGAGACGGACAGGGATAAGGTTAAAAAGTATCTGGTAAGTAAGGGGATTAGTGAGGATGAGATGGTATTTTCTTCTATC
The DNA here is from genome assembly GCA_029974875.1 of Mobilitalea sp. The sequence goes on along the minus strand of JARKQP010000197.1, from coordinate 17,141 downwards.
TCGACTTCACCCTACTACGTCTATAATGAATACGGTGTCAGCACGAACCAGATTGATTATTATGATTTAGGCCAGACGGTGACCATCCGGTCAAATGCCATCGATAAGGTAACTGAGATATCAAGAAATGCTACGGAGCTGCTTAATGATGGAGTGCAGTTCCACTCCTATGAACCCCAGTATATCTATACGAAGCTGGCTGACCTGAAGGTAGCCATGCTTGCAGAAGCAACCAAGGATGCCAAAAAACGGGCGGAGATGATTGCTGAGAATGCAGGCAGCAAGCTGGGTAACCTGACCTATGCGGATATGGGCGTAATGCAGATAACACCTCTATACTCCAATGAGATATCGGATTATGGAATCAGTGATACGTCCTCCCTGGAGAAGGAGATTACGGCGGTAGTTCATTGTACCTTTACAATTGATAAATAAAGAGGAAGCTCAGTAACAGAGACAAAAAGCCTTTGCCGGATTTTGGGTAAAGGCTTTTAAAAATAGGCAGGGAGCAAGCTTTCAAAGGCAGTTGAGCAGAAGCAAGGCTCCCGCAATAAATACGATCAGAAGAAGGAGGTAATTAATTATGCTGGAAATAGGAATGAAAGCGCCGGAATTTATATTATTAAACCAAGATGGGGAGGAGGTATCCCTTGCCAGTTACAGAGGGCAGAAGGTGGTTCTATACTTCTATCCAAAGGATAATACCCCGGGTTGCACGAAGCAGGCCTGTAACTTTTCCCAGCTCTATCCAGATTTTACGGAAAAAGGAGCAGTTGTTCTTGGAGTGAGCAAGGATACGGTGAAATCCCATAAAAATTTTGCAGATAAGTACCAGCTGTCATTTCCTTTGCTGGCTGATCCTGAGCTGACAGCTATCCAGGCATATGATGTGTGGAAAGAGAAAAATATGTACGGAAAGAAAGTTATGGGTGTTGTCAGGACCACCTATTTAATTGATGAGGATGGAATCATTACAAAAGCATTTTCCAAGGTGAATGCAGAAGAAAATCCGATGGATATGCTTAATAGCCTCTGAGCTAATCAATAGTTATTATTAAGGAGATTCTTAACGGGACTGTGAAAAACCCTGTAAGCGCCCCAAATAGGCTTCCTACTGCAATAAAATAGGGTTGCACATAACTGGTTTGTCATGTAGCTAACTTTATGTGTATTGTAGTAGGAGGCCTATTATTATGGCAAGAGGGAAGCTCATTATGAGAATAGAAATAGTTGTTTCTATGCATTTTTAGTATTATACTGGGGAAAAGGGATGATACAAAGAAGAGAAAGTACAGGCAAGGAGGGCAGTTATGTATTCAATAAATAGATTATATGATGGCGTGTATGCATTCGATGAAGGCGGGGTGAGATCCTTCCTTATACTTGGAACAGAGAAAGCTCTTTTAATTGATACGGGCTTTGGGGGAGTGGATTTTGAAAAGGAGCTCCCACGGATCACGGACTTGCCGGTAATTTTAGTCAATACCCATTCGGATAGGGACCATACGGGTAAGAATGAAATATTCCGGACCAGGTATATCGGTCATATGGAATTAGAAAGGCTAAAACGACAGCAGGCGGAGGATAAGGGAGCTTATATTACGGTTAAGGGTGGAGACAGCTTTGATTTAGGGGGAGTAACGTTGGAGGTCATGGATCTTCCCGGACATACTCCCGGAAGTATCATGCTTTATGATAGGGAGAATAGGAGACTTTATTCAGGGGACAGCATCTCAGAAGATAATATTTTTATGTTTGGTGACGGAAGAAATATCCCGGTGCTATTAGAAAGCCTTAAAAGGTTGAAACAGGAGGGGCTGGAAGCGGATGAAATCCTGCCAAGCCATGGGCGGTGTCCGCTTTACGGACTGCCGGAGCTGATCAATGATATTATGGATGCAGCTGAAAGTTATTTAAAGGGACAAAAGGAAAATGATATATTCACCTTGAATTTTGGCACTCCGGTCGAGGTAAAGAGGTATATGAGCGGAAGGGCAAAGATATTGGCAGAGGTAATTGATGGGAGCAGATAGAATGCAGGAGAAGATGGACAACGGGGAAGAATTTAAGAGGCAGGAGAAGATGGACAGCGGGGAAGAGTTTAAGAAGCAGGAGAAAATGGACAGCAGGGAAGAATTTAAGACGCAGGAGGATCCGGGTACACTGAATATCATTGCGCGGATCCATACGGATTTCCCTGAGAAATTCGGGATCCCAAGACAAAGCAATATTGTGGATTCCTTAAAGGCAAGGATCATATTTGAGCCCCGGTACCGGAACCCGGATGCGGTGCGGGGAATGGAGGGCTTTTCCCACATCTGGCTGATCTGGGGCTTTCTTGATACGAAGCGTGACTCCTGGGCACCGATGGTGAAGCCCCCGAGGCTTGGAGGGAACCGGAGGATGGGTGTGTTCGCTACCCGCTCACCCTTCCGGCCAAACCCCATCGGTCTTTCCTCCGTGAGGCTGGAGCAGGTGGAGCTGCATCCTGAGCTGGGACCGGTGCTGCATGTAGCCGGTGCGGATTTGATGGACCGGACTCCGATTTATGATATTAAGCCTTATCTGGCATATACGGACAGCCATCCGGAGGCTGTGGGAGGATTTGCGGATCCGGTGAAGGATTATGGCTTGGAGGTGGAATTTCCGGAGGAATTGTTAAATATCATTCCAAGGCAGCATCACATGGCTCTTTACGGGGTGCTGGAGCATGACCCGAGACCCTCCTACCAGGATGACCCTGAGCGGGTCTATGGTTTAAGTTTTGCAGGCTATAATATTAGATTCACGGTGAAAGAGGATAAATTAACCGTATGTGAGGTCACTTTTATGTGATAGCACAATAACGGGGCAGGAATAGGGTGAAAGATTGTGTTAAAGACAGTTGATTTTGGTACAGGAAGCCATTACAATAGATAAAATATTACATTTTAAAAAGACGGGGACAGGCTATGGACATTTTAGGAATTGATTTAAGTATCGTACAGTGGTTGACGGTAATATTGGCAGCGTTTTTGGTGGGCTTTTCAAAAACAGGAATTGGCGGAGTTATGATGCTGGCAATTCCGATCCTTGCAAGTGTTTTCGGGGGGAAGGATTCCACAGGTATTATGTTGCCGATGCTGATTGTAGGGGATGTCTTTGCCATCTTCTATTATAACCGGAGTGCGCAGTGGAAAAATGTAATTACTCCCTTGCCCTCGGCTTTGGTTGGCCTGATTATAGGTGCTGTCATTGGAAATTATATCAATGATAATACCTTTGTTAAGATGATCGGCATTATTGTGCTGTTCTGCTTGGCAGTCCTGATTTATACAGAGATGAAGGGACAGGATTTTGTAGTGCCCAATGCGCCCTGGTTTTACATAACGGTGGGAATTTTAAGCGGATTTGCTTCCATGATTGGAAATGCTGCCGGGCCTATCTTTAGTGTGTATTTGTTAGCACTCGGGTTTAAGAAAAATAATTTTATGGGCATCAATGCCTGGTTTTTCTTTATCATTAATCTGTCCAAGGTACCTCTTCAGATATTTTTTTGGCACAACATCGGAGTCCCTTCTTTAATAACCGCGGCTATTATGATTCCGGTAATTACCCTGGGTGCAATCCTGGGAGCGGTTGTGCTGAAGAAAATCAATGAAAAGTATTTTCGGTATCTTGTTATCGTAATGACTGCAATCGCTGCATTGAAGCTGTTAATAAAGTGATAGAAAGATAAAATAAGGGGGATTATTACATAGTCAGGAGTAAAAAACTATGTGGTAGTCCTTTTGTGGTATGATATAATAATAAAAATAAACAATGGAAGGTGATGATTATGGTTTGGCTGAAAGAAAAAGCATTAAGACAGTTCGAGGTGGACGGACAAAACTATGATTACTATCATATCGAGTCCCTTGAAACAGAAGGTTATCAGATAAGGTCACTGCCTTATTCCATAAAAATATTGTTGGAATCAGTCCTCAGGCATCAGGATGACTATGTCTTCCGGGAGGAGCATATACGGAGCCTGGCTGGCTGGGACAGCCGGCAGTCCTCCGGGGAGGAAATCCCATTCCAGCCCTCCAGGGTAATCCTCCAGGATTTTACCGGGGTGCCGGCGGTGCTTGACCTGGCCTCAATGCGGGATGCCATCCATACAATGGCGGGCAGGGATAAGAAGGCGCAGGGTGAGGCCAATGCGGTGATGAACCGTATCAACCCTGAGGTTCCGGTAGACCTTATCATTGACCATTCTGTCCAGGTGGATTTCTATGGAAATGACAGGGCTCTTGAGGAAAATAGCAGGTTGGAATTTGAGCGCAATAATGAAAGATACCAGTTCCTCCACTGGGCGGAGAATGCCTTCCGGCGCTATAGCGTGGTTCCTCCGGCGACAGGAATCGTGCATCAGATCAACCTGGAGTACCTGGCTAAGGTAGTATCATCAGAGGAGAAGGACGGCAGGACGGTAGTCTTCCCCGACACATTAGTAGGAACCGATTCCCATACCACCATGATTAATGGACTTGGGGTTCTGGGCTGGGGAGTCGGTGGAATTGAAGCGGAGGCAGGAATGCTGGGACAGCCCTCCTATCTGCCTGTACCGGAAGTGATCGGGGTCCGCCTGGTAGGAACCCTGCCCGCCGGAGCGACGGCTACGGATCTTGCCCTCAGGATTACAAAGCTGCTGCGGGAACGCGGCGTGGTGGATAAATTTATTGAATATTTCGGTGAAGGGGTAAGGCAGCTATCCCTGGCAGACAGGGCAACCATAGCAAATATGGCGCCGGAGTACGGTGCGACCTGCGGCTTCTTCCCGGTGGATGAAGAGACCCTGAACTATCTTAGGCTGACGGGGAGGAAGGAAGGGCAGATACGCCTGGTAAAGGCGTATCTAACCCGGAACGGGATGTTCTATGATTACTCACAGGAGCCAAATTATTCGGAGGTATTGACACTGGACCTTAAGACCGTTTCCCCCGCCTTAGCAGGGCCGAAGCGGCCCCAGGATCTGATACCCCTTAAGGAAATGAAGGAGACCTTCCTCCGGGCAGTAACCGCCCCCAAGGGAAACCAGGGCTATGGCTATACCCGGGAAGAGCTTGATAAATCTGTAGAGCTCAGGCTGGAGGATCAAAGGACAAGCGTGATGGGAACCGGCTCGGTTGTAATTGCCTCCATTACCTCCTGTACAAATACCTCCAATCCCTCCGTAATGCTGGGAGCAGGAATCCTTGCAAAGAAGGCTGTGGAACGGGGGCTCAAGGTGCCTGCCCATGTCAAGACCTCCCTGGCGCCAGGCTCCAAGGTTGTATCCGCTTATTTAAAGAAGGCCGGGCTGCAGGATTATTTGGATCAGCTGGGATTCCAGGTGGTCGGCTACGGCTGTGCTACCTGTATCGGCAATTCCGGACCTCTTCGCCCGGAGATTTCAAAAGCGATCCAGGAAAATGATTTACTGGTATCCTCCGTATTATCCGGTAACCGTAATTTTGAAGGGCGGATCCATGCACAGGTAAAGGCGAACTTCCTGGCTTCACCGCCCCTGGTAATTGCATATGCCCTGGCTGGTACGACAAACATTGATCTGGTAAAGGAACCGGTCGGTGCTGACCAGGAAGGAAACCCGGTATATCTGGAGGATATCTGGCCGACACAGGAGGAGATTTTAGAGGCTGTGAAGCAATATGTAAGTCCTGAGCTATTCCGGGAGACTTACCGCTCTGTTTATGACAGCAATGCCATGTGGGCTTCCATCCGGTCAGAGGAGAGCAGAACCTATGATTTCCAGGAAGACTCCACCTATATCCGCAGGCCCCCATTTTTTGAGGAGCTATCCATGGAACCGGGTCGGATCGCGGGATTATCAGGCCTGAGGGTTTTGGCGAAATTCGGAGACTCCATTACAACGGACCATATATCTCCGGCCGGATCCATAGGCAGGAATACGCCGGCGGGCAAATACCTGCTGGAGCATGGAGTGGAGCAGAAGCAGTTTAACACCTACGGTTCCAGAAGGGGCAACCATGAGGTAATGGTAAGGGGAACCTTTGCCAATATCAGGATCAGCAACCAGCTGGCACCGGGAACGGAAGGGGGCTACACCACCTATCTGCCGACGGGAGAGGTAATGACGATTTATGAGGCATGTATGAGGTACAAGCAGTCACAGACAGGCTTAATCGTGCTTGCAGGAAAGGATTATGGAATGGGATCCTCCAGGGACTGGGCAGCAAAAGGGCCGAAGCTCCTGGGAGTAAAGGTGGTTATTGCGGAAAGCTATGAGCGCATCCACAGGTCCAACCTGATTATGATGGGGATCCTTCCGCTCCAGTACCTGCCAGGGGAATCTGCGGAGGTACTTGGACTGACAGGGGAGGAAAGCTTTGAGATAAAGCTGGAGCCGGGTGTGAGGCCGAAGGAAATTATAAAGGTAGTTGCAGAGGCAAGGGACGGGAAAAGAAAGGAATTCTCAGTCTTAGTCCGCTTTGATTCTGGCATAGACATAGACTATTACAGACATGGTGGAATACTTCCCATGGTTTTGCGGCAAAAATATAATAATTAGGAGACAGAAGACGCGGAGGAGAAGCATGGATAGTTTTGAGTATACGGTAGAACAAATTGATGGCGATTATGCACATTTAAGAAGATGTGGCGGGCCGGAAGCTGACCTGAAGCTTGTGGCCCGTGCAATCCTCCCCCCGGAGATCATGGAGGGAACAAAGTTAAAATATGAGATGTTTGAATATTCCCTTGTCCAGGAATAAAATTATATTCCTATGACCGGGATGCACGGCTCAAAAGCGGTGCCTTTTATCAGAAGTAAAAAAGCAATTTTTGATACCTGTATTACTTTTTAATGGAGTGAAGAGGATGAAAGAAACGAAAAAGTATTCAGCCCCATTTATAAAACGTATGCCAACATACTATCGGTATCTGTCAACATTGCTGCAGGTTGGGGTAAATAGAATTTCCTCCAATGACCTTAGCAGATGGCTGGGGATAACGGCATCGCAGGTCCGGCAGGATTTTTCCTGCTTTGAGGGCAGCGGCCTGCAAGGCTATGGGTATGAGGTGGAGGTGCTGCATAAGGAGATAGCAGGAGTTCTGGGGCTTGATGTCATGCGGAAAATGATTGTCTTAGGAGGGGGGAGCCTGGGGCAGGCTCTTGCCAAGCATACTAATTTTGAGAGAAATGGATTTAAGATAGTAGCAATATTTGATGTCAATCCGCAGGTCGTGGGTAAGAAAATCAGGGATATTGAGGTGCTGCATGTGGATGCCATACCGGAATTTATCAGCAATAATCAAGTAGACCTGGCAGCGATTACGGTACCTGCGAGCCATGCAAATGAGGCCGCAAAGCTTGCTGTGGAGATGGGGATAACTGCCATATGGAATTTTGTCCCCATCGAGCTGAAGGTTCCCAAATCAGTAGTGGTTGAGAACATCCACCTGAGTGACAGCCTGATGGTGCTTGGCTACAAGCACAAAGAGAATAAGACGAAGAATGAGCAGCATCATAGCTCCCATAAGAAAACAACCTAATTACATAGAGCCTTTATTTCACCGTTTAAGAACCGGAGGGATAAAGGCTCTTTTTGTACCTTTGTGATACGTTTCTAACAGTCTTCGTTAACCCATTAGCGATATTTTAGTGGTGATATCCACAATATATTAGATAGATAAACTTACATTGACCCTTGGAATGGAGCTATATTACAATTACTACATCCAATACTTCATTTGGCTCTATTAGGAAAAGACGTGCTTCATGTGGAAGGAAATATCCGTAGTGAAGCAGCCCAAAGTTTATTCTCTAATAGGGCCATGTGTCTTTCATAGGAGGAGGAAAGGGTGAAAGGAATAAAATTAATGAACGAAGGGGGGATCGGGTCCATGCCGGCACTTTCCTGGCGGTTTGTGCGGTATAAGGGCAATGCCTGTAATGCTGGCAATGCCCTTAATGATGGGTATGGACATATTTATGGGAACAGCTGAAATCAGGTTTATCATTAAACAGCTTGGGGGAAGAAATGCTCCGTTATTGCAGGTGCTGCTGGCAGTCCAGGATGCAGCGCCGCAAAGATATCTTAGTGAGGAGGCTGTGAATGAGATAGCAAGGCTGCTGGAAATATCCAGATGCAGGGTTTATTCAACCGCATCCTTTTACAGTGAGATATCACTGAAGCCGAGGGGGATCCATCTGATCAGGGTCTGCACCAATGCCCCTTGTGAAAATGCAGGAAAACAGGAAATTCAGGAGACAATTGAACGGGAATTAGGGATTACCGTTGGACAGACGACACAGGATGGCCTTTTTACCTTAGAGAGTGTAAACTGCCTGGGAGCCTGCTTTATGTCGCCTGCAATTAAAGTGGATGATACCCTTTATGGAAACTTGACATCGGAATCCGTAGTTTCGGTATTAAACAGTTTTCGGAAGGAGCAGTGCCATGGGTGTAAATAATAAGGAGCTTGTATTTAATATAAGCAGAGAAGAATTTGTTGACCTTAAGACCTACAGGGAAAGGGGCGGATATACCGCTTTACAAAAAGCCCTGAGGGAGCCGCCGGAAAGCTCCATCCAGGAGTTAAAATCAGCAGGTCTGCGGGGAAGGGGCGGAGCTGCCTTTCCCACCGCTGTTAAAATCGAGATGGTTAGAAATAACCGGGAAACCGAAAGATATGTCATATGTAATGCAGATGAAGGGGAGCCGGGAACCTTCAAGGACCGTTTTATCATGACGCATCTGCCCTTCCAGGTAATCGAAGGAATTACCCTTGCCGCATACCTGGCGGGTGCCGAAAATGGCTATATCTATGTGCGGCATGAGTATCCGGAGGTACAGAGGATACTTCGGGAAAGCATCAAGGAAGCGGAAGAAGCGGGGCTGCTGGGAGAGGATATCCTGGGAAGCGGTATCCGCCTGAAGCTCGAGATATTCTCAGGGGCGGGCAGCTACCTCTGCGGCGAAGAGACGGCGTTACTGTCCTCCATTGAGGGAAGGAAAGGCCGCCCCCGGGTGAAACCGCCCTATCCTACCCAGTCCGGCCTCTGGAATAAACCGACCTTAATCAATAATGTGGAGACCCTGGCTAATATACCTAAGATTATAGAAAAAGGCTCCGGGTGGTACCGCTCCATCGGTACTGCTGATAGTACCGGCACAAAGCTTATCTCACTTTCCGGCGATGTGGTGAACCGGGGACTCATTGAGGTACCCTTTGGCATCACCTTTGCAGACATCATAGAGGAATATGGGCTGGGAGCCAAACCGGGCAGGACAGTAAAGGCGGTAAACATCGGCGGGGCCTCCGGTGTGCTGGTTCCAGACTTCATGCTGGAAACACCCCTGGAATATACGGCCTGTGCGAAAGCAGGGATTACCATCGGTTCCGGGGCTATCTTCGTACTGGATGATACCCGCCCCATCCTTCCCAATGTCCATAACCGTGTAAAATTCTTTTTGCACGAAAGCTGCGGGAAATGTACTCCCTGCAGGGAAGGCTTGAGGCAGGCAAACGTGATATTAGGCAAGCTATTATCCGGGATGGCTAAGGAAAGTGACGTAGCCTTGCTGGAACGTTATACAAGGGCAATCCAGGAGGCCTCCTTCTGCGGCTTAGGCCAGGCGGCAGGAAACAGCTTAAAGTCATCCCTGGAATATTTTCATGAAGAATACCTGGCAGCTTGCAAGCAGGAATGCAGGGATAAGGAGGAGACAGCCTGATGGGAAATATAGAGCTTACGTTAAATGGAAGAACGGTATCCGTCCCGGAAAACATCTCAATTCTGGAAGCGGCGAAGAGGAATGGAATCTATCTGCCCACCCTCTGCCACCATCCGGACCAGAGGGTGAAGGCAAATTGCCGTGTCTGTGTGGTCGAGGTAGAAGGAGTGAGGAATTTGGTTGCGTCCTGTTCCACCACAGTGCGGGAAGGAATGAAAATAACCACCAACTCCCCCCGGGTCAGGGAAACGGTCCGGACTATACTGGAGCTTATCTTTGCAGACCATCCCCAGGAATGCCTGACCTGTATCCGGAATGAAAGATGCGAATTGCGCCAGATCGCTTCCCGCTTTGGGATTAATTCCATCCAGGGAGCGAAGACCGCGAACAATTATCCGATGGATACTTCAACGCCTTCCATCGTAAGGAATCCGAACAAATGCATCAAATGCGGCCGCTGCGCAGAGGTCTGCCACCATACCCAGGAGGTCGGGATCCTATATAGCCATAACCGCAGTACGGAGATTATGATTTCACCGGAATACGGTAAGAACCTGTCGGAGGTTGGCTGCGTATTATGCGGCCAATGCGCCGCCGTATGTCCCGTGGGGGCAATCCATGAGAAGGATGACACGGATCAGGTATGGGCGGCTCTGGCGGATCCCGGAAAGCATGTGGTGGTACAGACGGCGCCATCAGTCCGTGTATCCATTGCGGAAGAATTTAATATGCCCTCCGGCTCCATACAGACGGGAAAATTAGTGGCAGCCCTTCGCAGCCTAGGGTTTGACCGGGTATTCGATACGGACTTTTCAGCGGATCTTACGATCATGGAGGAAGGGCATGAGCTGCTGCACCGGATCCAAAATGGCGGTGTACTGCCCCTGATTACCTCCTGCAGCCCCGGCTGGATTAATTACGCAGAAAAATATTATCCCGAATTACTCCCGAATATCTCTACCTGTAAATCCCCCCAGCAGATGTTCGGAGCGGTGGCAAAGACCTTCTATGCGAAGAGAAGCGGTATTGCGCCGGAAGACATCTATGTAGTTTCCGTCATGCCATGTACGGCAAAAAAATATGAGGCAATCCGGCCGGAGATGAGATCCAGCGGTTACCAGGATGTGGATGCGGTTCTGACGACGAGGGAGCTGGCAAGGATGCTCCGCCATGAAGGTATTGACTTTAGCATGCTGGAAGAAAGCGAATATGATTCTCCGCTGGGAACCTCTACCGGTGCGGCGGCCATCTTTGGGACGACGGGAGGAGTTATGGAAGCGGCCCTGCGCTCCGTCTATGAAATCGTAACCGGTGAAACCTTAAGTAAGCTGGATTTTTCTGAGGTTCGGGGCTTGGAAGGCGTGAGGAGTGCGTCGGTGGATTTAAAAGGTAAGGAAGTCAAGGTCGCCATTGCCCATGGCCTTGCCAATGCAAAGATGATCGCGGAGAAAATTAAAGCAGGGGAAGAGGACTACACCTTTATCGAAGTGATGTGCTGTCCAGGCGGATGCATCGGAGGAGGAGGCCAGCCCTATGGCACCACCCAGGAGGTACGGAAAAAGCGTATGGAAGCGCTCTATCAGGTGGATTCTGATATGCCGCTGCGGAAATCCCATGAGAATCCGGCGGTTATAGAATTGTATCAGGAATTCTTCGGAGAGCCCATGGGTGAGCTGTCCCACAGATATCTCCATATAGAAAGAGCGGAGGAGGCTAAGGCGGTAATTTAATAAAAATAATGCTGGCTTTGGGCTGAAATATATGCTCTGTCAAAAAGTGAAAATAGAATACACTCAAGGAAAATCGGACTATACTCTTAGGTGGTCCGATTTACCTGTCTTTTGAAAGAGAAAGTGAGGTTGTATATTAAACGGTTGAGTGAAAACTTAAATTCCAGTGTAAAGTTAAATTCCAGTGCGAAGACTAAATTCCATTTTATCTAGATTTGAGCTATATAATTAATGACAAAAACATAGTATAATGGCCTTACAGAAAATGCTTGGATTAAAAAACTGCGTAACAAACAGACGACTGGAGTGATCTGTGAAAGACTGAATTCCACTCGTCAGGGATGGGGTATATTGGCAATCCTCAATCCGCAGACTGGCAAATGTTAACCGGTTACTTTTTCAGCAGTTCGGGGGTCAGGATGATATCATTGGGTGGTATCTCCCTTAGTCCAAATGCATTTACTGCATCTTTATCAAGCAGCATTTGGGCCAGTTGGATGGGGGCTAGACCATTTAAACTGGCCCTGGCTGTACTATTGATATGACTTGCAAGTTTTGTCACATCCCACCCTGTAAGGGTGTCAAATGACGATCCCTTTGGCAAGACATAACGTATATATTCATGATTTTTCTCTATGCCAGGTTTTTGCCATGAGGCCATAGGGTCACAATAATATATAGATGTACGGATGATGTTATCAATGCCGCCTTCAAGTTCATCCGGTTTTGAAAATTCACCCCCCCGGTCGGTCAGGATGACAGGGAAGGTCCTGCAAAACCCAAGTGTTGATATTTTCTCTTCCAGACGGTCAAATACCTTTTTAACAGACAGGGTTGTTTTATCTGGGAGAAGATAAATAAGCATCAGTTTACAGCTCCGGAAATATAAAGTGAGAAATACTTTTTGGCTCCCCTCACACCCAACGACGGTATCCATTTCGACCACATTTGAGTCAGGATAGGCCTGTATGTAGTTAAGGAAATCCTTATATGTGCGTCCTTCAAAGATACCTTTATCGTTAATCCCTGAAGGATGTGGTTTGCGGGGCTTGTACTTTACTTTCCGGGGGAGGTCTATGTTTCTTACAGAGAGGGCACCTGAAGCTATGTAATTATAAATAGTCTTTTCCGTACACTTGATTTCAGGATGGTTCTCAATGATCAGATAAGGCGTCTGTCCCTGGAGTATTAATGGTGAAACAATAGAATCCAGTTGTTTCAGGGTTTCAGGGGTCTGGTTGATTCCATCCCTTGCTTCAACCAATACAGTCCTATATTCTTTGTTTGACACGGTAGCCCTATAGAAGTATTTACCAAGCCTGCACTGCGTCTTTTTGGGGCATCCATTACAGACATATGGTGCTTTAGTGACGGTGATGCATATGTCTTCGGTAAAGCGACTACAATGCCTGTTGCATTCAGCGCAGGAACTGCATTGTTTCCTGCACGGTATGGGACGGTTACAGACATTTCTGAGCCTGCAGTTGCGGCGGTTAGCACAGCGAAGTTTACAAAATCATTCTTGGGAATAAAAGTACGGTGTTTCTGACTTCTTTGGATATGGTAGAAGGATCCTTGCAAATGTATTTAGCGATTTCTTTAAAAGGCATGTTATTATCTAAGGACTTCTCGATATAAACCCTGTTATCCAAGGTAAGATGTTTTTGGTTCCCAGGTATTAAGTTACACATAAATAAACTCCTTTCACTGCGGATTGGGAAACCAATCTAATTGTAAGGGAGTATTGGAATTTAAGAAAGACTAAATTCCACATCCCTTTTCGATTACTGGAATTTAGTTTTTCATTCAACCTTGTATATTAAACGCTATAAAAAACGATTGTTTACATGAAGTAAATAGTTTATAATATAAGTGAAAGAGGGATCCTTATATGAAAATTTATTTAGATAACTGTTGTTATAACAGACCGTTTGATGACCAGACGCAAGAGAGAATCCATCTGGAAAGTGAAGCAATTTTAGCCATGCTGAGAAGAGGACAACAGAAAGTAGATGTGATAGTCGGAAATGGATCAGATGCGTGATGATAGGAAAAAGCAGAAGGTCAAAGAGCTTTACAAGGTAACTAACATTTATATACCTTACTCAGAAGAAATTAAGAAACGGTCACTAGAAATAATGAAACAATCGAAGATACGTACGTTTGATAGCCTGCATGTTGCCGCAGCAGAGGTTGCAGGAGCGCATATACTGTTAACAACCGATGATAAGTTTGAAAAGATGGCTGCGGGTTTAGGCCTGAAAGTTAATGTAACTAATCCATTGAAGTTTATATGGGAGGTGTTTTAAATGTTAGACATCAATCTGAATAATCCGATAGAAATAAGAACTGCTGGAATGAAAGCGCTCAAAGATGCATTGGGTCCCGTGGGCATGGTTAAATTCATACAGCAATATGACTTGGGATACGGGGATTATACGAAGGAAAAACAAGACGAACCGGATATGGATTTAGCCGAAATTGATGCTTTGTTGAAAAAGCAAATATGAAATTAATATAAGAAAAATCGGACTATGCTTTTAGGTAGTCCGATTTTTTGCTTGAGGGAAAAACTCCTTTGACAAATCTTCTGGATAATAAAACAAAGCTGCCTGTCGGGAAAAACGCCTACTTTTTGTTATACGCACTTCGGAAAGCCCGTGGGGATAAGCCTGTGGCCGACTTAAAGCTGTGGGTAAAATGATCCGAACTGTTATAGCCCACAAGCTCCGTTATGGTTTCAATTTTCAGGACGGTAGTGCAAAGCAAAGTCTTTGCCTCATTAATCTTAAGCCCCGTTACGATTTCGCTGTAGGTTTTGCCCGTCGAGGTTTTGATCAGGTTACTCAGATAGGCGCTGTTATAGTGAAAATAATCCGCCAAAGCCTCCAGTGAAAGGCTGCGGTAATTCTGGCTGATGTAATTTAGGACAGCCGGAATGACAGTGTTTGGCGAGGATTTTTTCTCTGCCTCATAATAAGTATAGGTAGCATCATGGCTCCGGATGATTAAGGCATAAAAGATCTGGAGGTAATTATGAAAGACCTCGGCAGAGAATTGCCCTCCGAAGACAAACTCCTGGAATAAATGCTGTATGATCCCAAGAACCTCCTTCGTCGGCAGGACATGGAATAATAGATAATCCTGCCGGGAACGGTACAGGGAATTCCGGAAGAAGGCGGACAGCACATTTTCCTTCTCCAGCAGATGAAAAAAGTAATTTTCAAAATGCTTCGGATCAGACATGATATTTAAAACAATGTCCTCCGGTTCCGTATATACGCGGTAAGGAGTCTGGGGCGAGATAATGCACAGCTCTCCCGGCGTCAGGGAATGTCTTGTGTTATTAAAATAGAGGGTACAGGAGCCCTGTATCACGTAAATAATTGTAAAGTAATCATACATGGTCAGATGCTCAGGAGAGAAGCAGGATTCCAGGCAAATTTGAACCGGCCTTGTGGCGGGCAGATAAAAATGGGTGTTCTGGAATTGGGGCTTTACATTGAAGATTTCCGAAAAATAAATAGGAATCCGGTTGGCTAAGTTCCGTAATTCACCCAGATCAGATAAATTCCAGGCAGAGAAATCCGGTATCGGGGCTCTGCCTTTTATAAAAGCCTTTTTTGACCATAATTGTTGGATGGCATCACGGAAACCGATTCCTTCTCCTGTCCTTGCGTGGTTAGAAATAATGGTATCCTGGACATCCTTAAAAAATACATATTCATTTTCAAGCTGCATTAAGCATTCTCCTATAAATATAAAATTATATCAGATATTATATTGATAAATAATCTAAGCGCAGATGCGGGCTCTGCTATTACCTGGAATTCATAATGATTTTCTGTCTCAATACACCAATTATAGATTAATATGAGGATTAATACAATAATAAAAAAACCTCGGAAACAGGAAAAGAAACAACAGTTTTTATTTGCAAATCCGTTCTATAATATAAGTTATGAGAAGTTGCTTTTTAACTTCTCATAAAAGGCGCCGTGCAAAGTGTGTTCCTTGGGGCACACCGATTATAGAAAGCTGCATTTATTTTCTATAATATAATTAAGAAACAGGAAGCTATAAAGGAGAGCAAATATGCAAAAAGTAAATTTTAATAAAACCTGGAAACTATGGAAGGAGAAAAATGCCTTTGAATTGGTATTCCGGGTACCGGAGGAAGCGATTGATGTCGATGTGCCCTATGATGCAATGTTTCATGAAGAGCAGACACCGGACAGCAGGAATCAAGGGACAAACGGTTTTTTGGACGGGGAAGTTTATAAATATTATAAGACATTTTCTGTTCCGAAGGATTATGAAGGGAAGAATATTATCTTCCAGTTTGAGGGGATTTATAAGAGCGCAAGCGTCTATATCAATAAATCCTTAGCCGGACAATGTGCCTACGGCTACACGGACTTTTTTGTGAAGGCGAATGATTATTTAAAATATGGTGATATGAACGAAATACTGGTTGTGGCAAAATGCGGCGCGATGCCAAGCAGCCGTTGGTATAGCGGCGGCGGAATCTACCGGGATACTTATATGCATGTGGGCGCCCCGGTCTATATCCCGCCCTATTCACTGCGCTGTGTAACAAAGGAAATTACCGAAGATGGTGCCGTAGTAGAAATAACAGCCAGGTTAAACAATGATGAGCTCAGGGCAAAAGAGGTAAAGTCAGTCATCCGTATCGAAGATGGGGAAGGGAATGAGGTTCTATGTGAGGCCTATCCGGTGCGCATTAAGGGACAGGATGAAATTTCCTTCAGAAAGAATGTATACCTTGAAAATGCAAAGCTTTGGAGTGATGATCACCCACATCTTTATAAGATCCATTTACGCCTGGAGCAGGACGGGCAGGTATACGATGAAGACCGGATTACAACGGGACTGCGCAAATTAACCCTGGATTCCCGCCATGGTCTTAGGGTCAACAAAAAAGCTGTGAAGCTCCGCGGGGCGTGCATCCACCATGACCAGTGCCTGCTGGGGGCGGCTACCTATGAGGATTATGAGCTGAGGCGGATACGGATCCTGAAGGAAGCCGGCTTTAACGCAGTACGTTCCGCCCATAACCCGGCATCACAGGCCCTGCTAAAGGCCTGTGACAAGCTGGGGGTCTATGTTATGGATGAATTATCCGATGTATGGACGAAGGATAAGACCAATTATGATTACGCAGTGGATTTTGAAAGGGATCATGAAAAGGATGTTGCGGCCATGGTCAATGCGGATTATAACCACCCTTCCGTCATCCTTTATTCAACGGGAAATGAGATCTCCGATATCTGCACCGGCAAGGGCTTTGAAACCAGCAGGAAGCTGGGGGATTTGTTCCATGAGCTGGATCCCTACCGCTATACAACGAATGGAATCAACGGGGCCTTCGCGGCAGGGGACGGCCTGGCTGATATCGTGCGTGACATTACCGGGGACGCAGAGAAGGCCGGACGGGGTGATGTAAATGAATTCATGGGCGTTATGGCAACCCAGATGCCGGAGATTGTAACCCATGAAATCGTAACGGGGATTTTAGAAAAGCTGGAGACCACCATGGATGTCCTCGGCTATAACTATATGACTGCAAGATATTTAAAGGATGCAAAGGCCTATCCCAACCGCATCATGGTGGGAAGCGAGACTTATCCAAAGCAGATTGCGGAGAACTGGGAGGCAATCCTGCAATGCC
>JARKQP010000196.1 GCA_029974875.1 Mobilitalea sp. | reverse complement strand
AAGACATTTCGGCGTGGAAATCGCAAACGAAGATGTTGTAGATGTAACCTTAAATACTGTAGCCAAAATCGTAAAGACCAACAATAATACATATCAATGCAAGGCTGTTATTCTATGCATGGGTGCCTACCCAAGGCTGCTGGGACTTCCCGGGGAAAAACGCTTAACCGGTTCAGGCGTATCCTACTGTGCGACCTGCGACGGCGCATTTTTTAGAAATATGACTGTGGCAGTAATCGGCGGAGGGGACACCGCTGCAGAAGATGCGCTGTACCTCTCAAGATTCTGCTCCAAAGTCTATTTAATTCACAGAAGAGATACTCTCAGAGCGGCAAAAGTGCTGCAGGATGCCCTTTTAGCCAACTCCAAAATAGAATTCATATGGAATTCGGTGGTTGAGGAAATATATGGAGCCTTCGAGGTTGAAGGCTTAAAGGTCAGAAATCTCAGGACAGGACAAATAGAGAATGTCAAGGTTCAAGGTGCTTTCGTAGCAATTGGCAATATACCTGCGAGCACTCTTGCAGAAAACAAAGTGGAGCTGAATCGGTGGGGATACATAATAACAGATGAAGCTATGCAGACAAATATCTTCGGTGTATATGCAGCCGGAGATATACGTGACAAGTCATTGCGCCAGGTCATCACAGCTGCTTCGGACGGAGCTGTTGCAGCCCACTGGGCAGAACATTATATAAGCGAAAACAGATGGTAATCCTAATGCAGAAAACAAGGATACAGACCAAAACAAACCCATGGCCTTCTATGGTAAGAAGGGCTGCATAATTTGCAGCCCTATCCCCACAGAACAGTTTATATGGTATGGTAATTCAGCAACTGATTTGCAATTTTGAACATTTATTACCGTTTTCTTATTGTAAAGTCGTCAAACTGCATCCATACATCTTTCCCGTTTGACCACCAGCCTGCATACGCAGCCATAGTGGTATTTGAGCCTGAGTTGAAATCCACAGTCAGCTGAGTATAATCCTTCATGCTTCCGAAGTTTACTTCAGCGTTCACGCTGTCGTTTGAGTTTGCAACTCCGAAGAAGGCTACATTGGCCAGGTTATTTGAGTTCTTTATCCAGCCTGTAAGCCTGTAATTTGTATTGGGAGTCACGGTAAAGTTCTGCTTGATGCAGTTCCAGACTCCATTCGTGCTTGTACGGATAAATGCATTATTCTTCCCGGTCTTCGCAAAGCCCATGTTTATGTCAAAGCCCTTATCTGTGGCCGTACCGACAGTGTACCACGGTGCAGCAATTGGAGTACGTGCTGTCTGAGTCTCAAAGCTGCTGTCTGCAAGTATGTTTGGATTTACGTTTGCATAATACACCTCAAGCTCCGCAATGGAGGTGAAGCATTCTGTTCCTCCGGGAGTTCCGATAAGCCTTACTCCGTCACCCACTATATCATTGAACGTAAAGGTATAGGTCACATAATCTCCGGGAGTAGGCCCAGGACTCATTGAAAAGCCTGTTACATCCACCCAGTTGAAATTCTGTCTCACCTGTATCTTCATATCTTTGAAATTGCCGCCGTCGGGGAATATCCTGCCTGTTGTATATACCACCTTGTTCATGTTATAGGCCTTGTCCCAGGTATAGCCCCAGTAATCCTGGGTCTTTGCCTCTCCGTTCCAGCTGTCGCAGTTCACATTCTTTATGCCGTCGTTCAGTGCCCACGGATTGCCCTGGTGGAAGCTGCCCTTTGTGATAGGAGTCTTTGCAGAGCCGGTCACAGCCAGGTTGTTTGTGTCACTCTTTGCATTATTGGCCAGAGCTCCGGTATACGGAGTAACATAAAGCTGTCTTAAAGAGAAGTTATAGTTGTTTATACCACCCATAAAGGTATTGGCATTCACCCACATTTTCCTTCCGTCGGCACTGATATACTTGGAAGGAATAACAGTGGTATATCCTCCGTTTTTGGTATCATTCCACGGATAGGATCCAAAGTCCTTGGAGAGGAACTTCTTCCATGGTCCCCACGGTTTGGGTGCTTCAAAGAATTCAAAGGTATATTCTGTCCATGAGCAGTATATGTATCTGTTAAATGCTTTATTATACGTAATGCTGCCCTGGGATAATTCCGTCATATTTTTGATTTTATCCGCGGGAAAGCCCGGGGTAACATTAGCATAAATCCTTGTATCATCCTGGAATATGGGTTTTTTGGCACTGATGGCACCACCTGCAGACCAGGATGGATTACCTCCGTCCAGGCCCCCTGTCCAGAACTGCCAGTTGTTTATATTCTGCAGGTCACTGGTTTTTGGTATCCTTGCCAGGTAGAGCTTTGTAGGGTCGGTTACGGAATTATCGAAAGAATCGCGCCAGTTATAATCCAGTCCGTAAGCATATACATAGTCGTCATCAGTGCTGCCTACTACATTATCCACCCCATCTTTACCGAAATCAAGGAACATTATTGTGGTAAACATATAGTTGCTGAACATGGGCGCAGCTGTATTATACGTCCATGTGACTCCTCTGTCCGTTGACTTCAGGATGGTAGCATTAGGAGCATTATTAAAGGCTCCCGCACCTTTCTTCAGGTCCTGTACAGCCATATACAACACACCGTTTACAGACACCATTCCCGTAGGCTTCCTGTTGTATTCAGCAGGGTTTGCCCATACCTTGCCCACATTTGCCGCTATCCTCTGTCCGGCTATATTGCGGGAATCAGGATGTCCGCCTGTTATTTTGCTTACAGCGATGTCTTCCCAGGGAGCACTCAGATTAAAGCCCTTGCCGTCACCATTTGCAAGATACAGCACATCGTCATTTGACCATGCACAGGGCCACAAATCTCCGTCACTTGCAGTGTTGTACGCATCAGCTTCCTCAATAAATGCTGTAGCAAAGAAAGTGCTCTCTGCAGGGGTTATCGCCTCTGTTTTTGTCGCCGGAGCTGCAATAAATAATGAAGTAGTAACCAGAGCCATTACTGCCAAGTATGCAACCATCTTTTTGAAACTTATTCTCCTTTTCATACTCTCTCTCCTTTTGAATTGATTTTTTGGAATGTTGTCTGTCTAAAATATCCCGGATGTTATGTACATAGCCTCCTTTCATCTCTTCAATTCTGTACGCAGCCTAAATCATTAATGTGACATGAAGATGCATATCATTATGCGCATAAAGAATATGTAACTCTTAGAAAAGGACATCTTTATGCGCAAAATAATTGAGTTCTTACAATATTTTACCTAGTTGTAGGACTTCCTTTAAAAATTATTATCTTTCCAGATATCTGCCCGGTTATATCATAGTTTATTTTCTATCTTTTCACTACCGAAATGTCATCCAATTGAACCCAGGTATCTCCGTTATCGGCCCACATACCGCCGAATATTGTAACTGTGGAATTATTGCCGGAGTTGAAATCAACTGTCAACAACGTGTAATTTGTGAGATTTTTATACAGCACCTCGCTATTAGGACCGCCACTGGGATACCTTACTCCAAAGTACCCGGCAGTATTATTGGATGAAGTCTTGAAATATCCTGTAAGCCTATAATTGGTATTGGGAGTTACAGTTATGGTCTGCTTGACAGCATTCCATCCGCTTGAATTTCTGAGCCATGCGTTTGCATGTCCTGAACGGTGGTATGTGCCGCGGTCAATTCCTCCATTGCCTTCCAGGGCCCATGGTGCTCCTATGGAGCTTCCCTGGCCTTCAAATCCGCCATCGCAAACAAACTCTGTCAGTGTGCCTCCCGGAAGCAGCGACATATCGTCAAACTGCACCCAGGTATCACTTGTTGCCCACATACCGCCATATACCTCAATCACATTATTTGCACCGGAATTTACTGTAATTGAGACAAGAGAATAACCACTTTTTGCACCGAAAGGTACAGATTGAATGAGTCCTCCATTTTGATTTCTAACGCCAATAATACCATCTGTTAAGTTGGCCGATGTCTTTATATAAGCAGAAAAAGTATAATTGGTATTTGGCTTGACAGCCACCTTCTGCCTAATGCAGTTCCATCCGCTATTGTACCTTAAGAATGCGTTATTGTTTCCTGAACGGGCATACCCCGTCCCACGGTCTACTCCTCCGTTTCCATCAATATACCATGGATGTTTGATTGTGCTTGTAGTATTCTTTTCAAAACCGGGGTCACCCAGCAAATTGTCACCCAGAGTATCATCACTTAGTGTGGAGCGCATCAAAAATACATTGTACGGATCCCAGAGTGAAACAGTGTAATATAAATCCCTTCCACTTGACCATGGATGCATAAATCCGCCATACATTCCGGGATAGTCCGTTCCTGTAAGGATAATTTTTTCTCCCGACCATTCACCTGTAAGGCTGGCAGAATGTCTTAAAACAATTGCACCTGACTTTATGTCCAGATAAGTCATGAGCCATTTACCAAAATATGAGTTGTATTGAACGGATAATTCTCCTGCAGGCCCAGTTACTATAGGCCTTGCCGCTCCTTCATTGTTGGTTATCCAGCTGCTCCCGTTCCAATACTGGTAGCTGCTCTTGTTAAGAACATTTGCCTCAGGCACCCTTGCCAGATAAATATTTCCAAGCCTTCCGGGAGGAGTAGCAAACATGTATACATATCCTCCGCTCTTTGCGTATGCAGCCTGCCCGAAACTACTGTCAGCACCCCATCTTACTTCTGATTTTGTCGAGGTTTGCCCGTTATTATCGGAATAGGCTATCTCTGAATAATTGGTATGCCATTCCCCTTCTCCAGGTCCCCAGGACTTGATATTCATAAAATGGATATAATCACGTGACCCCACGGAAACACCAGCTGTAGGTATACTTGTAAAGTCTCCGTTTCCTGAAGTATCATGGGCAGAATAAATGATCTGCTTTGCATGCCCTGCAGTATCGGTAATCATGGAGGAAAAAGTCATGCCATCGGCCAGATTGGTATCTGTAGATATGCCTAGAACATTACTCCTCCAATCCGGTCCTCCTGCTCCAGGTCCGGTCCATCCGTTTCCATAGGTGTCTCCGAAGACCACCATTACCTGACCTCTGCCATTATCCCATATAATACCCAAATCTGTGGCATTTACTTTGTAATTGCTGTGAGTATTATTGGGATTTGGCAGACTCTCCCCGCCAGGAGTAGCCCCCGTCACCCTTGCAATTTTTCCGGTTCCTGTTGGCGTTATAGCACTGGCAGGTACTGCTATGCTGAATAAAAGAGCAAAAACCATAGCCATGCATACAAATTTTCTTAAATACTTTTTCATGCTTTTACCATCCTTTCTCGATATTTAGAAATAACCGGGCAAATATCAAGAAACTTTAAATTCATGCTGTTAACCTTTTATAGCTACGGATGCAATTCCCTCGATATAGTATCTCTGCATACTGATAAAAATTATTATTATGGGAATTGTACATACAATGGACCCGGCAAATATAGCTCCCCATTCAGTAGCATGTTCACCCATCAGGTAATTTAAGCCTACTTGAAGCAAGTATTTATCAGGTGTCGTAAGTACCGTCAAAGGCCATATAAATCCGTCCCACTGCGTCGTAAACGTCATTAGTCCTAATGTAATCAGATGCGGCCTTGCCAAAGGCATAAATATTTTAAATAAGATACCCAGCCTGCTGCATCCGTCAATACTTGCGGCTTCTTCCAATTCTCTGGGTATCCCTAGAAAACATTGTCTGAGGAAAAATATGCCGAAAGTACCTGCCAGTGCAGGCAAAATCAATGCAAAATAGTTATCCATAAGTCCTAATCTTTTAATCAGCATATATGAAGGCAGAAGCATAACCTCACCCGGTACGATCAAAGTTGCCAATAAAATTGGGAAAATAACATTTTTTCCATAAAAATTTATTTTTGCAAAGGAAAATGCCGCCATTGAATTCAAAAGCAGACTGGAAAAAGTTACAGTAACAGCCACAAACACCGTATTAATAAAATATCTCAGGAACGGGTAATCGTTAAAAAGTGTTTCATAGTTTTCAAATGTAATCTCTTCGGGAATAAAAGTTTTCAAACTTAAATCCGTGTACTTTCCTATATCCGCATCCACTCTGAAGGAGTTCCCGATAATCCACAGTAACGGCACTACTATCAAAGCCGATGCAATAATAAATATTATATAGGTAGCACTCATTCCAAAATATTGCTTATAAGTCTTAGTTTCCATATTCTCACCTTCTATGAAAAATATATGACATCAAAAAAATCAGTTCTCAGTTTTCGCTATTCGCATTTGTAGAATAGTAATGATGAATACTATGAGGAACAGACATATAGACATAGCTGCAGCATATCCCATTTCATTCATCCTGAATGCAGTTTTCCATATATAATGCACTATAGTATCGGTTTTGCCCAAGGGTCCTCCATTTGTCATAATGTATACAGGAGTAAATATTTTGAAGGCATCAATTGTGGTCATTATCAAAACAAATAAAGTGGTTCTCTTTAATAAAGGAAGTGTTATTGAAATAAATCTTCTGAATGGAGAAGCTCCATCAATAAAAGATGATTCATACAGTTCTCTGGGTATATCCTGCAATCCCGATAAGAATATTACCATATACCAGCCCCAGCTTTTCCAAATACACATAAAGATAACACATATCATCGCCTGATCCGGATTCACTAAAAATTGTTGTTCCGGCAAATTCAAAAAACTAAATATACTGTTGGCAAGACCAAAATCCTGATCATACAGCATTTTCCATGTTACGGATACAACTACAAACGACATAATTACAGGTATAAAAAAAATAGTCCTGAATAGCTCTATACCTTTCAACTTCTGATTTATCAAAACTGCAAAAATAAGTGCTACCAGGGATTGAACAGGTACTACAATCAGTGTAAATACAAACGTGTTCTTAAGAGTATTCCAGAATTCAGCATCTCCAATCAGTCCCAAATAATTAGCCATACCGGTAAAACTGGCATTATTGCTACCGGCAAGCATGTTGAATTTTTGGAAGCTCATGATAAATACATTTATTGACGGATATATACCGAATAAACCTATGATTATCACGGGTACTAATATAAGCCCATAGCCTTGCAAATTTTCTAAAATATTTTTGTTAATAGTATTGTTTCGACTCGATTTAACCAGTTGCACTCTGGAATCACTACCCTCCTGCATATCTATCACTCCATATTTTTATTTAATCAAAATCCAGCGTGAGGAATAATATTATAAAATATTCATCATTTGAAGATACCGGGGTATCTTCAAATGATGAATACGCATTTCATTAAAGACTAATCAAATATTACTTTCCGTCAATTGCCTTCTGCATAATCTCTGCATACTTCTTAAGTGTCTCTTCAGGATTTTTACCAAAAGCAACATCATTAAATGCTTTTGTCATTGCTTCAGAGATTTTTGGATAAACCGGAGAAATCGGTCTGGGTTTGGCGCCATTCATTAACTGATCTTTGATAGGTAAGAACAGCTCCGTACTTAACTGAGTTGACTGCTCCAATACCGATTTTCTTGCAGGAAGGTCACCTGAAGCATCAGTTCTGCTCTTGCTGTCCTCTTTACCTGTTAACTGTTTTACAAATTCCCAGGCAGCTTTAGGATTCTTACATTGTGCAGTTATGGCTACATCCCAGCTTCCGGTAGGGCTTCCCACTTGAACACCCTTTGGAAGAGGAGTAGTACCAACATTAAAATTAGGATATTTATCCTTCAAGAAACCAAACTCCCAAGGTCCTACAAAGAACATAGCCACCTTTCCTTTTTCAAATCCTTCCGGTATAGCTTGTAGAGGAGCTATCTTTTCGGTAAAGAATTTCTGGAAGAAAGTCAAAGTTTTAACGTTTTCAGCACTGTCAAATACTCCAACTGCCTTAGTGCCGTCCTCACTTATTACATTTCCTCCGCCCTGCCAGATCCATCCGACAAGCCCGAAGGTAGATCCTTCATTTACATCGGTAACAGCAGTCATCGCCGGATTTGCACCATAAACTTGTATTTTTCCGCTGGCATCCTTTACAGTCAGCTTTTTAGCTGCTTCATAGAATTCTTCCCATGTCCATGCATCCTGCACGGTCTTCGGCGGATTGATGCCGGCCTTGTCAGTCATATCCTTGTTGTAGAACAAGCACAGGTTTGCTTCATTCAAAGGTGCTGCATATATCTTTCCGTTATACTTCATCGCCTGTTGGCTGGAATCAAGCAAATCACTAAAATCGT
>JARKQP010000122.1 GCA_029974875.1 Mobilitalea sp. | reverse complement strand
CCATGCTCCAATAAAAACTCTGCCCTTTGGAAGCCCTCCGGGAGCTTCTGCCCTATGGTCTGTTCAATGACCCGGGGGCCGGCAAAGCCGATTAAGGCTCCCGGCTCCGCAAGTATGATATCCCCAAGCATTGCAAAGCTCGCCGTAACGCCGCCCGTGGTAGGATCCGTCAGTACCGTGATGTATAGCAGGCCTGCCTCTGAATGCTTTGCCACCGCAGCGCTGACCTTGGCCATCTGCATCAGCGAAAAGATGCCTTCCTGCATCCTCGCCCCGCCGGATGCGGTAAAAACAATTACAGGCAGCCCTTCCTTCGTAGCCCGTTCAAACATTCTTGTAAGCTTCTCACCGATGGCAGTTCCCATGCTTCCCATGAAAAAGGCCGGATCCATGACACCAATCATGGCAGTCTGTCCTTCCAGCTTACCCTTACCGGTAACAATGCCATCCACAAGACCTGTCTGAGCCTGGGTTTTCGCAAGCTTTTCATTATAGCCGGGAAAATTAAGCGGATTTATTGTAGTACATTCGGCATCATATTCGAACAATTCCCCATCATCCAGCAGCATCCCAAAGCGTTCCTTTGCTGAGACCTTGAAGTGATGTCCGCATTCATTACAGCATTTCAAATTGGTAAGTAACAGCTTTGTATAGACAGCCTTTCCGCACTTAGGGCATTTCGTCATAATGCCCTCGGGTATGTTCGGACGTTCTTCCTCCTGCTGGCTGACTTCCCGCGGCCTGGTATGGTATACCTTTGAGGTAGCATATTGCTTCGCTTTAAATGGATTCATTTTCATACTTTTACTTTCCCTCTATCAAGCCGGTATGATATTTACCTGAGATTATCTCCTCACGCTCCAAAAGCTCATACTGGTATTCAATATTTGTCTCAATTCCGTCAATAATCATCTCCGATAAAGCCCGCTTCATCCGGCTGATGGCTTCTTCCCTGTCGCTGCCATAAGCGATGACCTTTGCCAGCATGGAATCATAGCAGGAGGGCACCACATAGCCGGGATACAGGGCACTATCCACACGGATGCCAAAGCCCCCCGGAAACAGGACATTTTCCACCCGTCCCGGGCAGGGCATAAAGTTCTTTGAGGGATCCTCCGCGTTAATTCTGCATTCAATGGCATGCCCCTTCACCTCTATGTCCTCCTGGCGGTAAGGCAGTGCCTCGCCGTTTGCAATCCTGATCTGGGCTTTAATCATATCAATTCCCGTTACCATTTCCGTAACCGGATGCTCTACCTGAATCCTGGTATTCATCTCCATAAAATAATAGTTGCCCTTACTGTCAACCAGGAACTCTATGGTTCCGGCATTGACGTATCCCGTTGCCCCCGCTGCCCTTACGGCAGCGCTGCCCATCTTCTTCCTAAGCTCCGGGGTCATAATTGCGGAAGGGGACTCCTCAATCATCTTCTGGTTTCTCCGCTGTACGGAGCAGTCCCTTTCACCCAGGTGGACCACATTCCCGTAGCTGTCCGCCAGAATCTGGAATTCAATATGCTTCGGGTTAATAACCAGCTTTTCCATGTACAGATTATCGTCGCCAAAGGCCGCTTTTGCCTCCGCCTTTGCCGAAAGGTACAGCCGTTCTGTGTCTTCCTTTTCAAAGACCGCCCTCATGCCTTTTCCACCGCCGCCGGCACTGGCTTTAATCATAACAGGGTAGCCCATCTTCTCTGCTAATTCAAGGGCATCCTTTACCGTTTCAACAACACCGTCGGAGCCAGGTACAACAGGCACTCCGGCCTTAATCATGGTTTCCCTCGCTTTTGATTTATTACCCATCAAATCAATTATGTCTGCTCCCGGGCCTATGAAGGTAATATTGCAATCCTCACACATTCTCGCAAAGGAGCTGTTCTCTGACAAAAACCCGAAGCCGGGATGGATTGCAGTAGCTCCGGTCAGAACAGTGGCACTAATGATATTTTGCATATTCAAATAACTATCCTTTGATTTTGCCGGCCCGATGCATACTGCCTCATCCGCCAGCATTACATGCAAGGCCTCCCTATCGGCCTCCGAGTACACTGCTACGGTTTCAATCCCCATCTCCTTACAGGCGCGGATAATTCTTACCGCAATTTCCCCACGGTTTGCTATTAATATTTTTTTAAACATCATGACTCTCCTTGCTATTTGTCCAGCATGAAAACCTATGGTAAATTACCCGATGGCAAAGGTCAATTCTGCCTGCACGGCGACCTTTCCCTCTACATAAGCCTTTGCAGTTCCTACCCCGATATTGCCCTTGGTCTTGGTAATCTGGACCTCCAGTGTCAGCACATCGCCGGGAACTACCTGACGTTTGAACTTTGCCTTATCAATTCCACCGAAATATACGATCTTCCCTTCATTTCCGGGCACTGTCAGCATACAGATAGCACCCATCTGGGCAAGGGATTCAAGAATGAGGACACCGGGCATTACTGCCTTTCCAGGAAAATGCCCCTGAAAGAAGGGCTCATTCATGGAAACGCATTTTTTACCGACAGCCTTTACTCCTGCCTCCAGTTCCTCTACCCGGTCTACCAATAGGAATGGGATCCGATGGGGAAGTATTTTTTGTATTTCATCAATGTTCAACATTATAAAACTCCATTTTATTCTTATTTAATCAGGAACATCGGCTGTCCGAATTCCACCATATCTTCATTATTAACTAATATTTTAACGATCTCTCCGTCGTATTCACTTTCAATCTCATTCATGAGCTTCATCGCTTCAATGATGCAGATGGTCTGGCCTTTTTTTACCATATCGCCCACCTTGACAAAGGACGGCTTATCCGGTGAGGCTGCTGAGTAGAAGGTACCCACCATCGGTGATACCAGCTTCTTCGTTCCTGCTTCCTCCAGGAGCTTTAACTCCTTGAGCTTTAGCTCCGCATCTTCAGCCTTCTCACCTGGAGCAGCAGCCACCATTGTCTGGTTCACCAGCTGGGGCTGGACTGCCGGAACAGGTGCATATCCGGATACAAAGGCGGATCCGGGAATTATCTGCTGCGCCCCACCTATGGCCGGCACTTCCTTCTCTATACAGATTTTAACCCCATTGTCCTCTATCTCAAGCTTTGTTAAATTGGTTTTATTCATTTCCTTCATCAAATTGATAATTTCTTTGTAATCCATCACTTACCTCGTTTCTGCGCTGTTTAA
>JARKQP010000107.1 GCA_029974875.1 Mobilitalea sp. | reverse complement strand
CTCCAAGCAATGCCGCGTTCATAACATTAAACATTAAGGTGCCACCAGTTGAATTGGTTGCACTCCCGGTACGGGCAAGGCTGATAAATCCCAGAAGTCCTGCAATGGCTCCCATTAAAACAAAGGAAATTACTTTGTATTTATCCGCATGGATACCGGTCTGCCTGACAGCCTCCAAAGAAGCTCCTATCGCCTTAGCGATGCGTCCGAATACCGTCATTTCAAACAGGATATACCCACCGATGATAAAGCATAGCATCAAGGCAATTTTCATTGGTGTGGTGTAAAGCTTCATCATTGACAATGGAGCCTGCATGACCGAGCCGTTCAGTATGACTAATACGGTTCCCTGTAATATGAACATCATTCCCAGGGTGGCAATCATAGACATTATCCTTGTTTTCACAACAATGGTTCCGTTTACCAAACCGATGAAGGCTCCTGTTAGGATTGCTGCCGGAATTGCTGCATAAACATTAACCGAATTAGCGACAATACAAGCTACCGCGCAGGACACCCCCATGTTAGTGCCAATGGAAAAGTCCATATTACCCATGGCAAAAAGGAAGGTAAAGCCTATGGTCCCAATAAGAATATAAAGCCCATCATTCATAGTTGTCCGCAAACTAGTTGAGGAAAATAATTTTCCCTGCGTTAAAACAGAAAATATCCCAACGATTAAAATCAGTCCCAGGAATGGGAAAATCGTCTGGAAATTAATCTTTACCTTTCTATCCGTTATACCTGACAATTTTTCCACCTCCTATACCATGTAGTCAATCAGGAGCAATTCCGTCACATGGTCTTCCCGTTTGAATTCTCCGCTGATACGGCCTTCCTTTAAAATGATAACCCGGTCACTCATACCTATGACCTCAGCCAATTCCTCTGAAATCATTATAATGGATTTCCCTTGGTTCCGCAGTTCTATCATGAGCTGATATATATTGGACTTAACCCCGATATCAATTCCGCGGGTCGGGCAATCCAGGATAAAAATATCAGCACCAAATCCCAGCCACTTGGCAAGTGCAACCTTTTGCTTATTACCTCCGGATAATTCCATCACGTATTGATCCGTGTTCTGCATTTTGATTTCAAGCCTTTTTGAATGCTCCTCCACAAAGGCTTCCTCGTCCTTTTTAAAAATAAAAGGGCCTTTGGAGATTTTATCATAGGAGGATAAGCACACATTATCCTTGATACTGCAGGATATCATTAATGTCTCCTGGTCACGGTTTTTAGAGATGTAGGCAATTTTATTTTTCATTGCTATATTAGAGTTCTTTATTATGACTCCATTGCCTACCTTCACCTCACCCAAATCCGGTTCGGTAAGTCCAAAGGCCACATTTCCAAGAATGTGCATGCCACAGTCTCCCAAACCACCAAACCCAAGGATTTCACCTTTATGTAATTCAAAAGATACATTTTTAACATCTTTGCAGGATA
>JARKQP010000075.1 GCA_029974875.1 Mobilitalea sp. | reverse complement strand
TTGTTAATTACTGTTTTATTTATTTCAATTCCCCTGCCGCCAACGCGGTACTGGGTTGATACAATTAAATTATCCTGATTGTAAGCTACTTCTGTAAATATCAGAATCTGCGTATCTGTCACAAGCGTATTTACACTTAGCACCTCCTGCTCCAGATGGTTCAGCCCAAGCGCCTTCCAGTCATCCGCATAATTTCTTCCTGCATCATGGGTACCCTCGTCAATTCCAGTCACAGCACGGTAGAAATTATCATTACCGCCAGCAAAGCGATCCTGCCCTTCCAATACAGCCTTCTCAAAGATGCAGCTCTGCTTGTTAAAAATGACATGTGTATTCTCGCCCCGGATTATAAGCTTTTCATCGGCTTCTTCCACCCCAAGCCTCTCACCTGCAATATCCATACCTATCTTCTTCTGTTTCGACTCCTCCAGCTCCAGCTGATAGGTTGATACCACATGCCCTGCTTCGGCATAGGGGGTTCCTTCCTTCAGGGAAAGCTTGAAATTAACATAGGCTTCACCATAGACCTTTTCCTGGTCCAACTGGTATTCTAACCTCTCTGCCTCCCCAGCCTTTGTAAGGTACTGCCTTGTCTCTCCTGAATCCACAATTTTACCATCACACTGCAGCTCCCAGTTAATCCTGATATTTGATAAATCCAACTGCTGGTAATCATTTTTTACCTGATGGATCACTCCCGGAAAATACGGATGTTCAAAGGTTGTAATCCGTACCGGTGCCTGACAGTTCTTAATTTCATAAGCCCCAGGCTTTAAGCCCAGATCCGGGAATACTACGCCATTGAGGCACATGTCCGGCACAGGATCCACCACCGTTTCACCAAAGGCTCCGGCATAGACATATTTCTTGCTTCCATCTTCCCTTGTGATTGTCAGGGCCTTATCCTGGAAATCCCAGATAAATCCGCCCTGGAAGCGTGGATACTTATCCACCATATCCCAGAACTCCTTAAAGTTGCCGTTGCTATTGCTCTTTGCATAGGCATATTCACACATGATAAAGGGTCTCATGTCCCCGGTATCCGCCATCTTATCCTCCACCCAGGCTTTCAGCGGGTACATTGGTACGTTAATGTCTGAAATATTTGGACCGGGGCTTGCCGATTCATATTGTACATATCTGGTTTTATCATATTCCTTGATCCATCCGTACATTGCCGCGTGGTTCATACCGGCACCGGATTCGTTGCCCAGGGACCACAGAATGATGGAGGGATGGTTCTTGCCGCGCAGTACCATTCTGGAAGCCCGCTCAATATAAGCCGCCGTCCATTCCGGTGAAGCGCTTAGCTGTCCTCCAATTCCATGGGTCTCCAGATTCGCCTCATCTACAAGGTAAATTCCAAGCTCATCGCACAAATCATACCATTCGTTCGCATGTGGATAATGGCTGTTGCGCACCGCATTAAAATTCAACTGCTTCATGCAGATAATCTGCTTTCTCATATATTCCGGGGTTACATATCTTCCCGTCTCCGGGCAGAATTCATGAAGATCCACACCACGGACGACCAGCCGTTTTCCATTTACGCAGAGGACACCGTCTTTTCGGATTTCAATTTTACGGAAGCCGACCTTTGTGCTTTCAATGTCCGTAACCCTGCCCTCACCGTCGACTGTTTCCAGGACCAGGGTATACAGGTACGGAACCTCCGCCGACCATAGCAGGGGGTTTTCTATCTTAACCGAAGGGAATGCCACAAACTTTGGATCCAGATAAAAACCGCATTTTGCATAGGGCTTGCTTTCAAAGCTTGTCACCAGCTGCTGCTCCGCGTCATAGAGGCTTAATTTCACATAGCTCTCACCATAGCCCCTTGCTTTATTATTTGGATGAAGCATAACCTTTAACTCGGCTTCATCATAGTTATCCCCGGTAAACAAGGTCTCTACCTTATAATCCAGTACCCTTTGCTTTGACTTGGCATAGATTCTCACATCGCGGTGAATTCCCGACAGATGCCAATAATCCTGATCCTCCAGGTAGGTTCCGTCACAGAAGCGCAGAACCTTTACAGCCAGTTCATTCTTACCGGCCTTAACCATTCCGGTAATGTCAAAGGCCGCCTCCAGCTTGCTGTCCTGGGAATAACCTACTTCTTTTCCGTTTACCCAGAGGTAAAAGCAGGATTCCACACCGCCAAACTCTATGAAGATGTCCTTCCCCTCATAATACCCGGGTATCTCAAAGGTTGTACGGTAACAGCCCGTCAAGTTTTTCTCCGGAACATATGGTGCATTCAGCTCTACCTGATCCTTGGTAACCTCAATCTCAAAATGGGAACCGGCGCCCTCCCGTTCAAAGGGATAAAGGATATTCGTATAAACCGGCTTTCCATAGCCTTGAAGCTCCCAATTGGAGGGTACCGGTATCAGGTTCCAGGCCGAATCATCATAACCCACCGTTTCAAAGCCTTCCGGGGTCTCTAAGGGACTATCTGCCAGTTTAAATTTCCACATCCCATTCAAGCTTCTCACATATTTGGAGGCAGAGCGGTTACCGGCCAGAGCCTGCTCTACGGTCTCATAGGCTCCGTAAGGCGAGTGCATCGGATACCGGTTTCTTTGTGTAATGTGGGGGTTTTCCCAGTCTCTGTTCATAGTGATCAATTCCTTTCTTTTAGTTTTATCTGTTCTGGTAAAGGTTTGTTTGGATTTTTATAAACTATTGTCTTATTTTTAATGATATTATAGAATACTATTAAGGAATAATAAATGTTGTATTTGGGTAATCTTTTATCCATTTTGGGAGATTAGTTCGCTGTCATGAATGGCTGAGGTTATAATCCGAGCGTTAAATGGGCGAGGATTAGGTTATGAGGTAAAAATGAGTGTCTATCCATCCACCTGGGCTTGCCTTTAACATCCCATGCTTGCCAAGTGCAGGCAATCACGGGAGTCCCGGTCTGCGCCCAGATGGATGGATAGACACTCATTTTCACCGCGTTAGTATTTAGTACAAAGCCGTTTGTTGGGCTATTTATTTATTATATTTGGAGGATTTTATATGGTATTGGAGATGAAGAAGGATGTTATTTACCGCTGCATCGGCAGTGATTTTACAAATGGAATTATTGCCTGCGGTTATATGACCAAGCCCTTGAAGGAGCATTCACAGTATAATTTTTCAATTGATTATTACAGCTGCTTTTTATTGTTATCCGGCAGCGGCTTTTACTACGGGGAGGACGGGGAAAGGTGTCCCCTTGGACCTGGAGCCGTGGTGCAGCGCCTCCCTGGGCTGGTCCATTCCACAGAGGTAACACCGGACGGAGGCTGGCTGGAATTCTTTATCAGCTTCGGCCGTTCTACCTATGATTATTTGTGCAGTTTAAAGCTGCTGCCCATTGCTTCACCTGTTGTAAGGACTGATGTTGATGACAGCCTCCTATCCGGCTTTTCCCGCTTACTGGATCAAATGAAGATGGCCGATGACACAGAGCTGCCCTTTCTCTCCTTAAAGGCACAGAAATTAGTACTGAACCTTCTCCAGCCCCAAATAAAAAGCTCCACT
Source organism: Mobilitalea sp. (assembly GCA_029974875.1). The sequence goes on along the minus strand of JARKQP010000075.1, from coordinate 7,551 downwards.
TCCGATTCCATGAAGGACGCAATCGAAGAAGCCTGCCGCTACCTTTCTTCGGAAATCGATTCCTCCCTTTCCTTAGAGGATATCGCCTCCAGAATCGGCATGAGCTATGAGAGCTTCAGGAAGCAATTCCGAAAATATACGGGAAGCTCCCCGGCACAGTACCGGACGAGGCAAAGGATGAAGCATGCCAAGCTCATGCTGCTGTCCGGCATCTCCATCAAGGAAACTGCTGCCCTGACAGGCTACAGTGATACCTACTCCTTTACAAAGCAATTTACCCATACCGTAGGCATTTCCCCGGGCAGATACAAACGGGAAAGCCTTGGTTAAGATAAGAGTTAAGATATAGCGTTTAAGATAATGGGTATATAAAGGATAAACTGTAGGCTAGCCCGCCTATTTCTGCAGCCTCCAGCTTCTTGGCGTCATCCCATACTGCTTCTTGAAGGCCTTCTGGAAATGGCTCTGGCTGGAAAAACATAATATGGCAGCAATTTCACTGATCGGCACATCCGTATGCCGCAGCAGTACATCCGCCTCCTTTAAACGGCATTTTAAGCCGTATTCCGTTATTGTCATTCCGGTTACCTTTTTGAACTTCTGGCTCAAATAGGATGGATTGTAGCCTACCTGCTCAGCTAACAGCTTCATATCGTAATGGCTCTCTGTATGGGTTTCAATATATTCGGTACATATCCTTATTTTATCCTTTGGCCGTTTGTACTTTGATTCCAGACATAATTTCCGGTAGTCACCATAAGCCCTGGAGAATATTTTTTCCAGGGCTACCTGGGTGGTGCACTGCTTTATCCTTCCGATATAATAATCTGTCATAATGGATGCCTGGCGTTCCGGCACCCCAAGCTCTACGGAAAAATATTCGATTACACCAAGTATCTTCACTATATCCTCTTTTATGCTGCCCATTTCTTTAAACTGGGCGTCATGGGGTGTTTCTTCCGCCATTTTTTCCAGCTCTGCAAGGTTCTTACCGTCTTCTGAGGCCAGATTATATACCAGGGTCTGAACCATACCGTGGGGCAGCCTTTCATTAAACTGATATTCCTGGTATACCCTTTTCTCCTGGCTCCCCCATCTCCCCCTGGGTTCTATTTTCTGTTGGCTTTCTATGCTCTGCTGTTTTCCCCTTCCCTGCGGAGTTTCTTTTTTCTGATTTTTTCTTGCCATTGCTCTCCCCTCCCTCTGCTGTAATGCGCGATTACCTTCATTCACAACCGCTTTCTGTTCAAGCTCCTTCCTTCTCCTCGCATTCACATTGAAGTTTTCATATAAGCTATTGGAAAGCCGCTTTTGCTTTCTGAATCTAATTATAATACATAAATATCTAATCTGGATACAATATATTCATTTTTTCTTTTGTTATACTTTAATAGACGTAATCCGCATATTAAACAGAACCGGAAAAATTCAATTGTTCAGAACCAGAAAAACTTAGCTATCATCCGTTCCGGGAAGACAGCCCAGGCAAAGATACTCATTAGAATCCCAGAACAGACAGCAGTACAACGGTTTACTAAAACCATAGCAGCAACCCACCATAGAACAAACAGAAAATCAGGAGGTAAACATGAGTAAATTTCCAAGTAATTTTTTAATCGGAGCCTCTACCGCAGCGCACCAGGTAGAAGGCAATAATATCCACAGTGATTTTTGGGCTATGGAGCAGATGGAGAATTCCACCTTCGACGAGCCCTCCTTAGACGCTGTCGACCACTACAACCGATACCGGGAAGATATCGACCTTATGGCAGAGGCAGGCTTGAATGCCTACCGTTTTTCCATTGAATGGGCAAGAATTGAACCGGAAAAGGGTTCTTATGACGAGAAGGAAATTGAGCATTACAGGGATGTGCTTGCCTATTGCCACCGGAAGGGAGTTAAGCCTATCGTGACCATGCATCATTTTTCCTCCCCGAAATGGCTCATCAGTGAGGGAGGCTGGGAAAATGAAGCTACCATCCGTTCCTTTGCAGATTATTGTGCTTATGTTGTAGGTAAACTTGGCAGCCAATTGGAATATGTCTGCACCATCAATGAAGCCAATATGGGTCTCCAGCTTGCGGCATTGATCAAACGTTATATGAGACAGGCACAGGCAGACGTACAGGTCGGAATCAATGTTGAGAACGGCGGTTCCTTTGCCGAGAAGATGAAAGCCCAGACAGGAGAAAATATCAAGGTGTTCGGGACACCAAAGCTGGAGACCTTTTTATCCATGCGCAGCCCTGAGGGTGACCTGCTGATTTTACGTGCCCATGAGGCTGCCCGTGATGCCATGAAAAAGGTAAAGCCGGAATTAAAGGTTGGGGTTACCCTTTCCCTGCACGACATGCAGCCGCTTGAAGGCGGCGAAGAATTGGCCGCACAGGAATGGGAGGAGGAATTCACCCACTATTTACCCTATATGCAGAAGGATGATTTCATCGGGGTCCAGAACTATACCCGTAAAATCATCGGCCCCGAGGGTGTATGCCCGATTCCTGAAGGCGCAGAGCGTACCCAGATGGATTATGAATTCTACCCGAAGGCATTGGCTAACGTGATCCGCGCCGTATACAAGGATCTTCCTATTCCGGTCCTGGTTACAGAAAACGGCTTGGGAACCTCCGACGATACCCGCCGCGTCGCCTTCATTAAAGAAGCCACTGCCGGAATTCTAGACTGTATCAAGGAAGGAATCCCGGTGCTCGGCTATCTGCACTGGTCCCTCCTGGATAATTTTGAATGGCATAAGGGCTTTTCAAAAACCTTTGGCCTCATCGCAGTGGATAGAGCCACACAGAAGCGTTATCCAAAGGAAAGCTTATCGGTTCTTGGACAAGTAATAAAATAGAAAAGCCCATTCCTTTAATATGATATAGAAAAGACGGAAGGATTTATTCCTTCCGTCTTATAATATCATAACTATTCATCACAGTTCCTAAATCCACATAAATGATCTGCTGTGGATGGGGGCAGCTTTCCATATCCGCCCCGTCCTTATCGGTAATCCTCTTTACGGTGGTTTCAATGGTCTCCCCGCCCGGCTTCATGACCTCTACAACTTCCCCAACGCTGAACTTATTCTTTTGCTCCAGCTCATAGAGGCCGTCCCTTTCACCGGAAACCGTTCCAAGATAGGTATATGCCTTCTCGTAGGTGTTGTGGTCATAGATCTGCTCCTCATGGGTAGGCTTATGGAAGAAGAAGCCGGTGGTAAACTGCCTGTTTACACCCTTTCTGATTTCTTCCATATACCAGGCTTTATTAGCCTCATATTTTGCCGGATCCTCGAAGAAATCATCAATTGCCCTGCGGTAGGTCCTTGCTACAGTGGCAACGTACAAAGCAGTCTTCATCCTTCCTTCTACCTTTAGGCTGTCAATGCCAGCCTTTACAAGCTCCGGGATATATTCGACCATACATAAATCCTTGGAATTAAAGATATAGGTTCCCCTCTCATTTTCTTCAATGGGAAGGTATTCTCCCGGCCTTGTCTCCTCAACAATATGGTATTTCCAGCGGCAGGAGTGGGTGCAGGCGCCCATATTGGCATCCCTTCCCGTGAAATAATTGCTTAAGAGGCATCGTCCCGAATAGGCAATACACATGGCGCCGTGGATGAAGGTCTCAATCTCCATCTCCGGGGGAATCTTTGCCCGTAGCTCAACCAGCTCTGCCAAAGACAGCTCCCTCGCGGATACGACCCTGGTTGCCCCCAGCTTATGCCAGAACCGGTAGGTTTCATAATTAGTATTGTTGGCCTGGGTGCTGACGTGTACCTCTACCTCAGGAATTACCTCCATGGCTATGCTGAATACTCCAGGATCAGATATGATTAACGCATCCGGCCTGGCTTCACCAAATTCTTTTAATTCCTTAAAATACTGCCTGATTCCTTCAAGATCCTGGTTATGGGCGGTAATATTGGCAGTAACATATACTTTCTTTCCATGCCCATGGGCAAATATGATCCCTTCCCTCATATCCTCCAGGGAGAAGTTCTTTGCCTTCGCACGCAGGCCGTACAGATCCCCGCCAATATAGACTGCATCTGCACCATACATCACAGCTGTTTTCAAATTTTCTAAATTACCTGCCGGTATTAATAATTCCGGCTTCTTTATTTCATCAAGCATTTTGTTCTCCATTCTAACATCCATTCCCGACAAGCCTCGTTTGCAAGGTCTTGTGCCCGCAACACGGATCAACACGGATCATTTCACAGGATACAGGTTAACCAGTCCTACCAGTTCTATTCTTTCGTTCCCTCTTTCTTATGGCTGATTGTAATTCCGTCCCCGACCGGGAGAATAACCGTAGACAGCTCCTCCATATGGGTTATGGTATAAAGGTATTCCCGCATCCTGGAATGGATTGTCCGGTCCCTCCGCGTAATACTATACCTGGAATTCGTTACCGTACCATCCTGAAGCACATTATCCGTCAGCAGCATTCCATTGCTGCATAGAAGCTTCATTAGCTCTGGCAGGAAGCTCATATACTGGGCCTTTGCTGCATCAAGAAAGATAAAATCAAAACTCTCCTTCTTAGATACCAGCTCCTTCAATACCTCTAAAGCTTCCCCTTTGCAAAGTCTGATCTTATTCCTATGGGGAAATCTTCCGTCTGCCAGGTTCTTCTCTGCCTCCACCAGCCTCATGGCAACCTTTTCTATGGTGGTAATCCTACAATCGCTATTACTATATTCACTCATAAAGAGGGCGGAAAAGCCAATGGCTGTTCCGACCTCTAAGATTCGTTTTGGTTGCTGTAGATGGAGCAAAAACTTAAGCACTCCCTGGGTTTCTTTCTTTATGATCGGCACATGGTTCACAAGTGCCTCCTTTTCCAGAGCGGCAAGCTCTGATGGCAGCTCTGGTTCCAGGGAATTGATATAGGCCGTTATTCTTTCATCAACTATCATGATTAATCCGACCCCTTCCCCGAATTCTCCTCCTGCTCACCGGAATTCGAATAGTCCGTGATCACACCGAGAATCTCACTGTAAGTCATATCGGTAGAAAGCTCATATCTTCCAGGCATAATAACATGATTGCCCAGCTTCGCCTTCAAGTAAAAGGCGTATTTATTTTCTATCAACCGGCCTACCTCTAACTTACCGGCAACATCCATGGTGGATTCCCCTTTGTCAATGATGAATACCACTGTGGTTCCTTCCCCCTTTGCCGACACCGTCACCGGCCCGTAAAGCTGATACGTAAAATCATAGGCCAGCTTGCTGAAATTGATGATCAGGACTACCACCAGGGTATAAAATGCCACATTCAGCAGTATTCTCGCAATAAAGCTACTCACCTTTAATGTTAATTTCATTGTCGCGGATTTGTTTGCCATTCTGACCTCCATGTTGCCTGGAGCGTGTTTGAAAACTCATTGGGGCATCAGCCGCACAAGCAGTTTTCAAATACGCCCTGATAGGCGCTAACGCAAAAACCTAAACTTCCATAATAATAGGCAGTATCATCGGATTTCTCTTCGTCTTCTTCCAAATAAAATCACTTAAGGAATCCTTGATTTCATTCTTCATCTTGCCCCAATCCGTATTATTACGGCTTAAGCATTTGTCCAGAGCCTTTTCAACCACTACCCGTGCCTCTTCCATCAGGTTCTCTGATTCCCTCACGTATACAAAGCCGCGGGATACAATATCCGGACCGGAAAGCACCTGGTTGCTGTATTTCTCCAGGGAAATGACAACAATGATCAATCCATTTTCAGACAGCAGCTGTCTGTCACGGAGTACAATATTGCCAACATCTCCAACACCAAGTCCATCCACAAGGATGCCCTGTGCCGGAACCTCTCCCGTAACTGCAGCCCTTTCCTCTGACAGGGTCAGCACCTTACCTGAGGAGAGAACAAAGACGTTTTCCTTCGGTACACCAAGTGTCTGGGCTAATTCCGCATGACGGATCAAATGCTTATACTCTCCATGCACCGGAACTGCATATTTAGGCTTCGTCAAGGTATATATCAATTTGATCTCTTCCTGGCACGCATGACCGGATACATGGGTATCCTGGTAAATAACCTTTGCGCCCCTCATGGACAGATCATTAATAACTTTCGAGACTGCTTTTTCATTACCGGGGATCGGGGTTGAGCTTAGGATAACCACATCTCCCGGTTTTATCGTAACCTTTTTATGGATGGAAGCAGCCATACGCGGCAGGGCTGCCATGGTCTCACCCTGGCTTCCCGTCGTAATTAATACCAGCTGGTTATCCGTATAGTTCTTCATCTGTTCGACATCGATCAGCATATTATCCGGCATTTTTAAATATCCAAGCTCACTGGCTACAGAAATAATATTTACCATGCTGCGGCCTTCTACTACGATTTTACGGCCAAATTTTGCGGCAGCATTGATGATCTGCTGTACACGGTCTACATTGGATGCAAAGGTTGCAACTATGATCCTCTGCTTCGCGTAATCTGCAAAAATCGTATCAAAGGTCTTACCGACGCTGCTTTCTGACATGGTATAACCCGGGCGTTCCACATTCGTACTGTCACACAATAATGCCAGCACGCCCTTCTTTCCAATCTCACCGATGCGCTGAAGGTCAATCGGCTGTCCATAAACAGGGGTAAAATCAACCTTAAAATCTCCGGTGTGGAAAATGATTCCGGCAGGAGTAAAGATTGCCAGCATAGCCGCATCCGCAATACTGTGGTTAGTCCTGATAAATTCAATACGGAAGCACCCTAAATTAATGGACTGCCCGTATTTAATCACCTTCCTCTTTGTATTCTTCAATAAGCTATGTTCCTTGAGCTTATTTTCAATTATTGCTGTTGTCAGCTTTGTCGCATAGACAGGCACATTTACTTCTTTTAAGATATAGGGAAGGGATCCGATATGGTCTTCATGCCCATGGGTTATAATAAAGCCCTTTACTTTTTCAATATTTTCCTTCAGATAAGTTACATCCGGAATTACCAGATCTATCCCCAGCATCTCATCCCCTGGGAAGGATAATCCGCAATCAATGACAATAATACTGTCCTCGTATTCAATTGCAGTTATATTCATACCGACCTGTTCTAATCCACCAAGGGGAATAATTTTAACTCCCTTCAGATCCGGTTGCTTTATATTTAATTTTTCCTGCGGATCGGGCTGTTTCACAACTGCCCTTTCCTTCAATTCTACCGGCTGCTTCGCAACCGTTCTTTCCTTCAGCTCTGTAGGCTGCTTCATAACCGGTCTTTCCTTCAGTGCCGCCGGCTGCTGCTTTGCAACCGCTCTTTCCTTCAATTCTGACGGCTGCTTCATAACCGGTCTTTCCCTCAACCCTGACGGCTGCTTTGCAACCGGTCTTTCTCTCAATTCTGACGGCTGTTTCATAGCCGGTCTTTCTCTAAGGCCTGTCTGATGTTGCGTAATTGTTCTTTCTTTCAATCCTGTCTGTTTTGTTGTAGTTCTTTCTTTCAAATAATTGCACCTCCAATGGTTTTTATGTACTGTTTATCCATTTACTAAGTGCACGATATTACAAATGAAGCTTCTTCATCTGTTATGAT
>JARKQP010000069.1 GCA_029974875.1 Mobilitalea sp. | reverse complement strand
AAGTTGATATAATGTCAAATCCTTATAACAACAATACTGATACCAAGGAGAAGCTGAATAAATATATCGACCAGCTTGTAAAGGAAACTGAAAGTGAATTGTCGGACTATATAAACACTACAATTGAGGGTGTTGGCGGCTCGGGAGGAATGATTGTCGCTAAGGAATACATAAAGAGCTTTGGGACTCCCATGCTTGCCAAATTGTCATATTCAGAGCAAAAAGGATTGAAGCTTCCTTATGTGCTATATGACGGTTCAAGCACCTGGCAGAAAATCACAAAGGATCTGGTGTATGGAACTCCGAATTCCATTACCTTCAGTGTGGTTAAAACGGGAAAATACAGCATATTTGCTCTGGCGGCACCAGCGGAAAGCATTGCCGACGGCCACTGGGCTAAGGCCAATATTAGCAAATTTACTTCAAAGTTTGATCTCAGCGATGTTTTTGCAGGAGTTAATAATTCCTTTAATCCTGAAACCAGTATTTCTGTGAAGGAAGTGGTGTTGATCTTTGAAAAGGTACTGAACAAAACCGACAGCAATGCGGGTTTGGATCTAAAGCAGAAGGTGCAGAGGATGGGGCTGGACAGTATTGTGAACATCAACAGCCTTTATAAGGATATCTCCAGGCAGGAAACAGCTGCAGTGCTGATAAAGGTTTACTGTACCAAGCTGGGAGTAGGCTATGACAGTCTGAAGCCGTCAAAAAGCTTGTCGGTGGAAGACGAAAGGGACATCGTTACGAAATATTACAGACAGGTATTGATGGTTATTGATCTTGATATAATGCACTTGGATGATGCAGAGCGTTTCAGACCAAAGGATTCTGTTACAAGGGCGGAGATAATATCCGAGTTTGTAAAGGTTTTGGAGCTGGCAGGAGAAATGTAAAATTGGTTTGGTGGGGTGGATATGAGAATTTTGAGAAGAATTGTTTGTATAACTTTAATGTTTTTGCTGCTGCTGCAGGCAAATATGCCGGACAGGTCTTTTGCAGCAGTATATGAACCTCAACCGGCTGTCGAGGGCTTGACGGTGACAGGAACAGGCACCGACAGGTCTGATGCTGCGGCTGCGAAATGTTATGTTGACCTGGAATGGAGCCCCCTGCAGGGACCGCCGGGTATGCCGTCTGCCTCAAAATACATCAACTTTTATCTTACGGAGATAACAAAGCCTTATAAGCCTCCAAAAGGGACCATAACAAAGGAAAGGGATGTATCGGGCAACTCTGTTTCCCTTAAAATGAAGGGACTGTCCTCCGGTACCTTCTACAATATAAATGCAAGGGCCTACTATACATATACTGACGGGAATACCACTTATACCAGCGGAGAATCTGCGCCTTCAAAAACAGTAAAGGTGCTTACGGACATAGAAATGAGCGTGGCTTCATATGGAACCAACCAGATAAAAATAGAGTGGGATGATGTCTGGAATTCTAACAGGCGCATAGACTATAAGCTGTATATTTCGGATAATAGCAGCTTTGCAAATACATTGCCCATATATATAGGGCAAGCACAGATCGGAGCAAACGGTCCTGTAGTAGTCAATCAGACAACAGGCAAGCTTGAGTATATTCACAGGGTAAATGATCCTGCAAGGGTTTATTATGTCAAGATTGTTCCCGATGTATCGGAACAGGGACTTGTAATGAACCCTTCTACCGAGACACTTCCCGTATCCAGCTATATCCTGGTCAAAACTACCAAAATGTCTGAAACCGATGCAGGAACCATATGGAGGCTGGACTGGAGCCCTGTGGTGACAGGCTTGAATAATGACGGAATTGAAATTACCTATCAGATAGACAAATACGTTAATGATGTACCTATACCCATGCTGCTGGAAAGCGGCACCAGCACTTTTATTACAGAACCAAAGGATGGAGAAAGCAACTACTATATAATAATTGCCAATGTGACCAAGGATGGCAATCCTCAGTATCCTAGAGATATTAAAATATTGTAGGAAAAAATAACTGTAATGGACAA
>JARKQP010000059.1 GCA_029974875.1 Mobilitalea sp. | reverse complement strand
CGGGCCTCCCGCGATTGCCTGCACTTGGCAATCACGGGATGTTAAAGGCAAGCCCAGGTGGATATCGATACACTCCTATTCACCTCATAGCCTAACCCCTCACACCCTAACCCCTCACACCCTAACTCCAACCTATCCCCTCATTTACCGCACAAATCCACCCTTCTACCGTAAAGCCCCCTATTCCTTCTCACTATAATGATGCGCCTTCTCAAGCATCATATCCTTCACCTTCATCAACCGGATCTGCGTACTCCTCTCATTCTCATCCAGCTTCATCACAATGAACTTAATATTCTCCCTAAGCTCCGGTATCATAACATGCTCCAGGGCATTCACCCGGCGCCTCGTCTTCTCGATCTCCGCCGCCATCAGCTGGCAGGACTTCTCAATCTGCGCCAGCCGGAGCATATCCGGCAGGATCTCCTGCAGGGACAACACTGCATCATCCAGGTCGCTGGAGGTAAAAGCAAAGCCATAGGAATAAATATCATTAATATCCGGTGTCTTTGTATGGTAATCAAACTGCGGTATATCCACGCTCATGACATTCTTCCTGGATGCCTCCAGGTACACCTCCTGCTTCGGTGCCAGCAAGGATACCTTCAGCACCTCTTCCTGCATGGTGGACCTTGCCAGGACAAAATTCTTATTCGCTGACAGAATTCCCTGCTCTACCTTTTCACGGAGGGTCTTATTCTCCCGTACCAGGTCCAGGAACTGCCTCATCAGCTCATCCCGCTTATCCTTTAACAGCTTATGTCCCCGGATCGCCGTCGTGAGCTTCTTCTTTAGCCTGGTCAACTCCATCCTTGTGGGATTTACTTGTGCCTTAGCCAACGGTCAGCACCTCCTATTCCTTCCCGTAATACTGATCCAGTAATTCGTCCTTAATTCTCTTTAGCTCTGTCCTTGGAAGGATCTTTAGCAGCTTCCAGCCAAGGTTCAAGGTTTCCTCAATATTACGGTCGGTGTCGTAGCCCTGGGATACATATTCCTGTTCAAAGGCATCCGCAAACTTTGCATATAAGAGATCAATATCCGTTAAGGCCGCCTCACCAAGAACCACCATCAGCTCCTTCGCCTCCTTGCCCCTGGCATAGGCTGCAAAGATCTGGTTCATGGTATTGGCATGATCCTGCCTGGTCTTTCCCTCACCGATACCCTTATCCTTCAAACGGGACAGGGACGGTAACACATCAATCGGTGGCTGTATATTCTTACGGTGTAATTCACGGCTCAGGATAATCTGTCCTTCCGTAATATATCCGGTCAAGTCAGGGATCGGATGGGTCTTATCATCCTCCGGCATACTTAAGATAGGAATCATGGTAATACTTCCGTTCCTTCCCTTCTTCCTGCCCGCCCTCTCATAAAGGGATGCAAGGTCAGTATACATATAACCGGGATAGCCACGGCGTCCCGGAACCTCCTTACGGGCAGCCGAAACCTCACGGAGGGAATCCGCATAGTTCGTAATATCCGTCAGGATAACCAGCACATGCATATCCTTTTCAAAGGCGAGATATTCCGCCGCAGTGAGGGCCATACGGGGTGTGGAGATACGCTCTACCGCCGGGTCATTGGCCAGGTTGACAAACATAACGGTCCTGTCAATGGCTCCTGTCTCCCGGAAGCTCTCCGTAAAGAAATTCGCCTCCTCAAAGGTAATACCCATGGCTGCAAATACAACCGCAAAGGGCTCCTTCGTACCGCGTACCTTCGCCTGCTTTGCGATCTGGGCAGCCAGGTCAGCATGCGGGAGTCCGCTGGCGGAAAAGATGGGCAGCTTCTGTCCACGGACTAAGGTATTCAACCCGTCAATGGCTGATACCCCGGTCTGGATAAACTCCTGGGGATAATTCCTCGCCGCCGGATTCATGGGCAGGCCATTGATATCCATCCGCTTCTCCGGAAGGATCTCCGGACCGCCGTCGGTGGGGCGTCCCAGCCCGTCAAATACGCGGCTTAGCATATCCTCCGATACTCCAAGCTCCATGCTCCTTCCCAGGAAGCGTACCTTACTGCTTGCAAGGTTAATACCGGCAGAGTTTTCAAAAAGCTGCACAAGTGCATTGCCCCCGTCAATTTCGAGAACCCTGCAACGGCGCGTCTCACCGTTCACCAGCTCTATCTCCGCCAGCTCATCAAATGCAACGTTTTCGACACCCTTCACCAGCATAAGAGGACCCGCTACCTCTTGAATGGTTCTATATTCCTTTGGCATTAGGCTTCCTCCTTATTCAACAAATGATTCAGTTCTATATTCATGCTTCTTAAGATTTCCTCAAATTCCTGGTCAACCTTTGCCTGCCCGATATATTTAAAACGGCCTATTTTCTCACGGATCGGCATCTTTACGATATCCTCGATGGACGCACCCTTTTCCAGGTATCCAAGAGCCATATCATAGAAATGGATTACCAGCTCCATCATCAGGTACTGCTTATGGGGATCCGTATAGGTATCCACCTCATGGAAGGCATCCTGGTGTAAATAGTCCTCACGGATGGACCTCGCCGCCTCAAGCTTCAAACGGTCCGGTGCGGAAAGGGCGTCCATACCGACCAGCTTTACGATCTCATCCAGCTCCGCCTCATCATTTAACAGGCGCATCATCCTGGTACGGAGCTCCTGCCAGCGTTCGTTGACATTTTCATTAAACCATTTCCCAAGGCTATAAAGGGAATAGCTGGTCAGCCAATTGATGGCCGGGAAATGTCTCCGGTAAGCCAGGTTCGCATCCAGTCCCCAGAATACCTTAACGATTCGTAAGGTAGCCTGTGATACCGGCTCGGAGATATCGCCGCCGGGAGGGGAAACCGCCCCGATTGCGGATAAGGCTCCTTCCCTGCCTTCCTTTCCGAGAGAAATGACACGCCCAGCCCTTTCATAAAACTGCGCCAGACGGCTTGCCAGATAAGCGGGATAGCCCTCCTCACCGGGCATTTCCTCCAGACGGCCGGACATCTCACGCAGCGCCTCAGCCCAACGGGAGGTAGAATCTGCCATCAGTGCCACAGAATAGCCCATATCACGGAAATATTCCGCGATGGTGATGCCTACATAGATGGAGGCCTCACGGGCAGCAACAGGCATGTCGGAGGTATTTGCGATCAATACGGTACGCTCCATCAGGGATTTTCCCGTCTTTGGATCCTTTAATTCCGGGAACTCGTTCAGTACGTCCGTCATCTCGTTTCCACGCTCACCGCAGCCGATATATACTACGATATCTGCCTCAGCCCATTTTGCCAGCTGGTGCTGGACTACTGTCTTACCGCTTCCGAAGGGACCGGGAACCGCTGCCACGCCTCCCTTTGCAATGGGGAATAAGGTATCAATGACGCGCTGTCCCGTTACCAGTGGCTTGTCCGGTGAAAGCTTCTGCTTATAGGGCCTGCCCACACGGACCGGCCATTTTTGCAGCATGGTAAGCTCTTTGGGGCCATCCGGCCCGTCCAGGATGGCAACGGTATCCTCAACCTTATAGTCCCCTTCTGAAATAGAACGGATCCTGCCCTTCATTCCATGGGGAACCATGATCTTTTGTACCACGATTTCTGTCTCCGCTACGGTACCTATGACATCTCCTGCCTCAACCTCTGCTCCGTCTGAAACAGCCGGAACGAAGTGCCACAGCTTATCACGCTTTAGGGAGGGTATCTCTACGCCCCTCGTCAGGTTGGTTCCTGTAGCCTCCATAATATCCTCAAGGGGACGCTGGATTCCGTCGAAGATGCTCCCGATCAGTCCAGGCCCAAGCTCCACGCTTAGGGGCGCCCCGGTGGATTCTACCGGTTCTCCCGGTCCAAGTCCTGAGGTTTCCTCATAAACCTGTATGGATGCCAGGTCGCCATGGATCTCTATGATCTCGCCGATCAGACGCTGCCCGCTTACACGGACCACATCAAACATGTTGGCATCCCGCATTCCCTGGGCAACCACCAAGGGACCGGCGACTTTTTTTATGGTGCCTTTGCTCATTTTTATTTTCACCTGCTTCTTCAATATTTGTTATGGACTTTATTTAATCATTATTGAATATGATGTCGGAGCCGACTGCACGTTCCACGGATTTCTTGACATTCTTCATGCCGCTGCCCGTATTGCCCGATACGCCGGGTATCGATATGATGGCCGGTAAATAGCTGGTCATATATTTGTCTATCTCCGCCTCAAGCTCAGCCTGCAAGCTTTCTGTGATATAAATAACCCCATACTGGCCTTCCGCCAGGGTCTTTATCAGCCTTGCCCCTTCTTCTCTGTCCGTGACCGGATAGGTGTCCAGTCCTAAGGCTCCAAACCCATAGATACTGTCCCGGTCACCGATTACAGCCACCTTATACATACATATCCCTCATTCTTTCTCTGATTGCGCTGTCCGGGATGTCATTGCGCTTTCCCGACAGCAGGATGCGGACCGTCTTTATCTCATTTTCCCTCGCCAGGATATAGGCAGCAAGGGGGGATATGGTAAATGGATTTGATTTCTGGGGACGGATCAGGTCCATGATCCGGTTATCACACCACCGCTCAAAGGCGGAGGAGGATTCCTTGATCGCCTCCACTGCATCCGAATAATCAGTAAATTGCAGATACTGGTATATGGCCTCCAGGCTCTCCAGGGCTGCACTGCCCAGCTTTTTCTTGTCCAGGGAGGAGCAGCCGGCCATGGCGCGCTCCAAAAATTCCTTGGATTTATGTGTCTTATTGCCTCGGATGGCTATACTAATATCCGCCGCCGCAACCCTTAGCTCACCATATCTTGCCAATAACTCAACCTTGGATTCCTTACATTTTACGAGCATCATCTCCAGGGCTGCCCGGTCCAGGATCACGTCACAGAGCTGGCTGTCACCAGTGTGTAACAGAACCTGGAAGGCTTCCTCAGCGCAGCTGCGCATGTGCTCCGGCAGGGCGGAAAAATTATGCTCCCTCACCGCATCCAGGATCATTCCTATCTCAATTGTCCCCTGGGCGATGTAAATATCCATGTCCTTTGTATCCGTATATACCTGCTTGACCGCTGCCTTCAGGTTGTGGTAGTCATTGGTATAGAGGAACATATCAAAAACCGATGTATCCTCTACCAGCTCCTTCATCAGATCCCAGGTCTTCTCCCGCTCAGCCTTTAGCATTGCCTCAGAGCTTTCCTCACCGGTTTTTCCCCAGCCCTTTTCTGCAAGCAGCTTCAAGCATTCCTTTTCACTCTTGCAGTTAAGCAGCTGGTCAACATCGGATCTTCCCAGAAGCTGCAGCTCCTTGGAGCGTATCCTGGCAACCGCATAGGCATAAAGCTGTTCTGCCATATCATCACCTTCCCTCCGGATCTATTCCCCAAACAGGAAGGAGTTCACCTTATCCTGCAGGATATCCTTCTTTGCAGCAAACAACGCATCAAAGGAACAGTTTTCTTCTATGGAAGGGTTTCCTTCCTCATCTTCATAGATTAATAAGAATCCTCCGTCCACCTTGGCGCTACCCTCCGATACGGTCAGCTCCCCAAAGGGACGGTCCGATAATGCAAGCTTTAAGCGTGTATCAAAGTCAGCCGGCAAACGGTTCTTGTCCCGGGCAGAAAACTTAATCTTTCCCACCTGGTTATGTGCGTACTGCTTTACCATGCTTAAAATAATTTCCATATATTCCGACGTAGGCAGCTCCTCCAGGGACTTCCTGGCCTTTACTATGATGCTGCTGATCAGCTCCTGCTTTGTCTCAAGGAGAATCTTCCTCTCCTGTAAGGCGGCGGCTGATTCTGACCGGCTTACGATATCCCTAACGTCATTTTCCGCTTTTTCCGCAATCCGGGCTGCTTTTTTCTCCGCCTCCGACTCTGCTGCGGCCATTATCTCCTGTGCCTGCTGCTTCGCTTCCTCAAGTATCCGGTCCGCAACCAGCTGGGCATCCCCATGAATGGCCTCCAATATCTTCTCTAATCCAGTCATTTTAATCTCCATTCTACAATAATACGGCATCTTCCATGCCCTTTATGGTTTAGATGGATAAGCCTGACACACCCAGGATCGCCAGCACGGAAATCAGCAGCGCCAGAATCGCATAGGTCTCAACCATGGCCGGGAAAATCATTGATTTACCGAATTGATCCGGTCTCTTTGCCAGAATTCCCATACTCGCAACAGATGCCTTTGCCTGTGCCACCGCTGAAACATATCCTACGATTGCCATCGGAAGGCAGGCTGCAAAATACAATAAGCCCTTCGCGATGCCAAAATCACTGCTTCCGCCTAACACACCAATATTCGTCAAGGTTATGAAGGCGATCAAAAGTCCATAAATACCCTGCGTACCAGGCAACAGCTGAAGAATCAAGACCTTACCAAACTTCGACGGATCCTCCGTAACTACACCAGAGCCTGCTTCACCTGCCAGGCCTACTCCTTTTGCTGATCCTGCACCGGCTCCTAAAGCCGCTAATGCTGCTCCTAATAAAGCGAATACAATACCATATTTATCCATTGTTTACATTCTCCTTAACCTTATAATATTTTGTTTTCATTGTGAAGGGCGCAAAGGAACGTCCGCCGCCCTCATAGAACTTCCCGAAAAACTCCACGTATTGGAGTCTGTTCGTATGGACATAAGCGCCCAACGCATTAATAGCGATATTGAGCGTATGGCCAAGAAGCATAATCACGATAAAAATGATAACCCCCACAACGCCATAGCTCTTCGCAGGCATTGAGGCCATTTTATTAATAACATTCCCGATAATCCCGGAGGCCAGGCCTAAGGCCAGCAGACGGGAATAGGATAACACATCGCTTAAAACTCCTGTAATACCGTACAGCGCATAGGTTCCTTTTAAGAACCGCTTGAAGGGGTTCTTTGATTCCCTGCCATTGGTAAGTATTATGACAAGGGAGGACAAAATTGCAATAACCCCGGCGATTGTATTGATATTGCCCGGTATGGTCAGGGACACATCCAGGATATTTTGGATCATCTCCATGGACAGCAGGATGACGGTTCCACTGGCCACCAGTAAGATCCAGGACACCGCATCATAGAACACTGCAACATAATCCCTTTGGCGGCACAGCTGATATACCTTGACAAAATATCCCGTCATGATATGGATCAATCCAAGAGCCATAGAAAATGCCAGCATCCTCATAGGATTCTCCACCGGGAAGAACCAGAGGGGAGGAATTAACGGAACATTGGTAACCCCAAACCAGGTAGTGGCTATGATATCAAACATGTCTCCGAAATATCCGCCAAACATAATGCCCCAGAAGGTAGTTGAAATGCCGCAATACAGGAACATTGACAGGAATTTTTTAGTACCTGTTTCGATGGTCTTCCTATACTTTAATAAAATATACGCACAGGCCACTGTCATAATAATCCCATAGCCTGCGTCAGCAAGCATGATTCCAAACAGTACATAATAAAATAAGGAGACAAGTGCCGTAGGATCAACTTCCCCCTTTGTGGGTAATGCAAAGCCATCCACAACAGATTCCACCGGCGCTGCAAAAGGATTGTTCTTAAGGATTACGGGAACATCCTCCTCTTCTCCAGGCTTTTCTACCTCGATTGCCAGCATAAATCTACGTTCCAGCTCCGCTGTCAGGGCTTTTACCTCCTGTTCAGGAATATATCCCGTTATGACAAATACGCTGTTTGATTGGGCGATTTGTCCAAGTACCTGATACTTATCAGATCTCATTCTTTCATAGTCCTGTAGGAAATGCAATTCCTCCCTTTTACCCTCAAAGGCCTTGATCTCTTCCTCCAGGGACTCGATTTCTTTCCTAATAGAAGAAATCAGGTCATTTAGCTGCTCCAATTGTAATTCCGGTGCCTTGTCGGCGGATACACTTGGGAAGGAGAATTCCAGCCGTCTTAGCTTCTCATAGACCGACTCCCGCCGCTGCCTCGGAACCAGAATAAATACACAGGTCTGTTCCTTGGATGCACTGATGATATCGATGTGCAAGGGCATATCCTCCGCCAGCTCCTGGTAGAGCAGCTCCAGGGAATATTCCTTGGGAAGGGTACCGATTAAGCCCCTGGTATCCTTTGTCCCTTCAAAATCCAAAGGGATGTCCAAACCTGTCCAGGGCTTTAACATCTCAATCTGTGCCTCTAACTTGAAAATATCAGCCTTTCCTTCCGCAAGCGCCTTATTACAGGCGACAATTTGGTTCGCAATCCGGAGGACATCCTCCAGCTTTTTGCTAAATTCCCCATATTCCTCTGCCGATACCACCTTTCTTCCCTCGAAGGAAGACAGGACGGATTTTTTTTCAGGAGCATAGCGTTCTAATATTTCTACCGCTTCCCTTGCCGCATTGATATTCCTTTCAAAGCTTGACCTGGCATAGGAAACGTCCATTTTCCCAAACACCTGGTCTTCTTCTATAATATTATCGATCTCAAGGATACCTTTGCGCTGCAGCAGCTCCAATACCGGCTTCCGATCTTTTTTTAACGCATAAATACTAATTCGCTGCATTTGCAGCATAGCCATGCCTCATACACCTCCTTGCTGATTTCTAGCATTAAGCTTCTGATTCCGTGATTGCCAAAGTCCTGCATGTCATTTGCAGGGCGATTTGCACTAACGAACATTTGGCCGTAAGGCCATTCAATGTCGGATGTGAAATGCTATGCGTTTCACACTAATCAGCATGGATTACACTGGCAAGCACCAGGCGAATTGCCTCCCCTTCCTTCTGGAGTGCCATCTCCTTCATGAAGGCGGCTTCCTGTTCTGCCTTTAACCTCGCTTCCTCCAGTAGCTCTGCTCCCTTTTGGTCCGCTGCGGCCTTTCTTTGCTCTGCCTTCTCCAGCTCCTGCTTTGTCCTGGAGTTAACCAATTCCCTGGCATTATGCTCTGCCTCTGAAATGATTGCCTCCCTCCGGCCGGAAGCCTCCTGCTCCTTCCTGGCTGCGTTTAATTCCGCCTGCCGTACAGCTTCCACTGTTTCTTTTGCCATTCATTTACCTCCATACATTAGTATTTCGTACAGTTAATACCAACGATATTATACCTGATAAACAGGCAATTTTCAACAAAATATAATTATTTATTATAAAGCCATGAATATTTACATATATTTGATAATTTCATATTATGTTTGCTGATTCCTATTTATTATACCCCATTTTTATCTGTTTCTATTTTCTGTTTCCTGTTTCCTACTTCCTGTTTCCTACTTCCTACTTCCTGTTTTATATTTCCTGTTTTATATTTCCTGTTTTATATTTCCTATTCCTATTTTATATTTTCTATTTTATATCCTCACAGGCTTATGGTCCATAAAATATCATAAGCACCAACCGTCAACTGCTACCTAATATCAGCCTTCAGGCAAAAAAACGCTCCACCTTGCAGCTGCCATCACATTACTGCAAATGACACCCAAAGGGGAGCATGGAATACGTATTGCTTCATTATTATAATAGTCACATTAATAGTAAAATTTATTTCGTATGTTTCTGTACAACCTTCAGGCGGTTCATGGCACGGTTGAGGGCTGCCATTGTCTGGTAATATTCCATTAAGCTCAGCTTCTGGCGCAGCTTTTCCTCTGCCTGTATCTTTGCGTCCTCAGCCCGGCGTAAATCAATATCCTCAGGACGCTCAATGGTATCCGCAAGAATCACTACCTTACCCGGAGTAATCTCCACGATGCCGTCACTTACTGCAGCATAATGCCATTCATCCTCCTGCTTATATCTCAATTCGCCTGCCTGTAAACAGGTAACCATCGGTTCGTGGTTTGCCAGGACACCGAACTCGCCATCCATACCGGGGAACACGAGCATATCACATTCCCCTTGGTAGAAGGGATGATCACTTGCTATAATTGCTATCTTAAATTTCGCAGCCATAGTTCCTCCTTTATCCGACTATATCAGGGTGTGTTACT
>JARKQP010000056.1 GCA_029974875.1 Mobilitalea sp. | reverse complement strand
TTGTCCCACTCAGGTCAGGCGTTCCAAGCAGGTCTCCTGAAACCCATGCTCCATTATTTATTTTACATTCGTATGCAGGATTATTTATTCCGTCTATTGAATTCGCTACATCGTCATAGTTTAGATTCGGAGCTTCTCCTGCCTGAGCTATAGTCCCAAGTACAAGTGCTCTGGAAGGAAGCTTTGAGGCTGTGGCCTTTGTCCTTATTTGTACTTCTCCAGGCACAAATGTAATCCCGCCTGTCGTAACAGCACTAATATTAGTCCATGAACCATTGGCTATCCTATACTGAAGACTGCTATATCCGGAGAGAACAGTTATTGTTCCGCTGGCTACGTTATAGCTTTTTCCTGCAGCATCAGGCTCAGCATCTGCTGTAAGAGTTGCTACAAGCCATTTATTTGAGTGCTGGGCACTGGCTCTTACATAGACCTTGCCCTCCACAAAGCTTACATTTGTATTAGCATTGCTGCAGGCTTTCCATGTCCCATCATATCCATCTGTAGAATCCACGCTGTATTCCATTGCCGTAGTGGTACCTGTCAGCTGTCCGGCTGCTACATTTAATTCTACTACCTTCAAATTAATATCATTAGTAAAGTTGATTGTCTGCACCTGGCTTGGAAGTCTAGTTGCCGTTGCCTTAAGTCTTACATACACAACCTTGGTACCACTCAAATCCGGAGTAATTTCCCCCGTGGTCCATGCCCCTGCTTCTACCTTATATTCGTAAATTGATGCTGTGCCATCTTCGTTCAATGTACTCAATTCGGGGATTCTATTTTCCACATCATCATAATCAAGTCCTGGTGCTGATGTCGGAGCCGGTATGGTAACCTTAAGCACCGGGAGCGACGGCAGCGAGGTCTCATTTCCTTTTATCCGGAATTCCAGGTCCCCTGCGGCAAATACAACTCCATATGTATCTCCTGATGCATCAGTATTAATCCACACTCCGCCATTTATCCTGTACTGCATTGTTGAGAGAGTCCCGCTCAGCAACCCTTCTAATATATTATATCCTACCTCATCCATTGTGATGGAATTCGGAGCATCCTGTCTTGCAATATGCTCTACTCTAAAGTAAATCAACCGGTCTGCTTTGTCTCTAACATATACATCTCCAACCGTAAATTGAACAGACGTGCTTCCATTTGTACATACAGTCCAATTACCGTTTGTACCGTTAGTAGAATCCAGGCTGTATTCCATTTTAGCAGAGGTATTCATAAGCTTACCTGCCGTAACATCTACCGTAACACCGGTAAGGTCGGTAGTAACCTGTACCTTTGCCGGAGCCGCCTGAAGGTTGCCGTTATTATCCTCACAAACCACATATACATCATAACTTGTCAGACTATTCAGACCACTTACACTGATAGTTCCAACGGTATTCGCCGTCAGTGAAATACTCCCTTTCAGACTTGCAGATATGGCGCCTGTTCCGGCTTTTACCTGTGCAGAGGTTACTGTAGTAAGCGCTCCTGCTGCTGTTACAATATAGTATGCATTCCCATTCTCATCCGTCTGTACATCAATGGATGCCATTGTCCCTCCTACAGCGCTTATCTGAGGATAATTTGCCGCATTGACAGGAGGCGTGATGTCGTTTGTGGTTCTGATAGATACCTTGGATTGGCCTGTTAGTGCTTGCAGATTGTTTACAACATCTTCACAAACCACATAAATATCATAATTTGTAAGCAAAACCAATCCTGATATACTGATTGTCACTTGAGAGTTGGCTGTCATGCTTATACTTCCCGACGTAACGGCACCCGAAACTGTACCTGCTTTTATCTGGGCAGCAGCAGGCGCAGATGAACCGCTCGGCAATACTACATAATACGCATTTCCGTTTTCATTTGTTTGCACCAATATGTTTGCAGTAGTACCTGTTATGGCTCCGGCTTTCGGGAATCCTGCTGCATTTACCGGTGCTGCGGTATCAACTACTAAATTCTTTTGACCGCTGAGTGAATAAACAGAAGCCGGTGCAGGAAGGGTAAGCAGGGCATTTACACTTGTAGCTTTATTTTTAATTGTCGCCCCATTTAACGACAAAGATGATGTATTCACATACTCAAGATCGCTGGTATTGTCCCCCTGCCTTACCGTATAGTTAAATGTAAGAATCATTTCTGTCCCATCTATTGAGGAATAAACAGCTTCAGCATCAACGGCTCCTGTTTCAAGGCGCAGGGTAGGCGTACCGCCGGCTGTGTCAATAGCTACAGGTATATTGAACGTTACAGTAATATTTATTGTTTGTCCTATACCATATGTACCGTTGGCAGCAGATGAGCCCACACCGGTTACAGATGCTGCATCTACGGTATTGTTTGTTACAGGCCTGCCTGTAAATAATGCCAGTATGCCTCCATCCACCGCAAGTATTGTTCCCGGGGTATATGAAATAGTAATTATATTACTGCTGGTAGCAGGTGTTGACAAAGTAAGATCTATTTTCTTTGTATCAGCATTTAGCGCAGCAGATGTGATTGCCCTATTTATGCCATTAACCTGAACAGTAAATTGTGCATGCTTTCCTGAAGGATTTGCCATTGCTTTATCGAATGCAACCGTTATTATATTACCCAGCATATTTGTTGAAATATCTAAAATGGCGGGAGCTGTCGGAGCTGTGACATTATTGGTTACGCTTTGATTGCTGAAACTTGCCAATACTCCGTTATCAGCAGCTTTTACATTGCCTGCGGTATATGAAAGCTTTATTGTCTGATTGTACAAAACAGGACTTCCCAATGACAGCACAATCACTGTGCTGTCTCCACTCTTTAATTCTGCTGAAGCTATTGATACTGCCGAACCATTATTCACACTGAATCTGGATGCTTCAGAAGCAGGATCAGCCATAGCTTTGCTGAATTTTATTTCAATTGCGGTCCCGTCTGCCGTAGTTGCCGCTGAAACCAAAGTCGGTGCAGGAACCGGAAGCATGTTATCCACACTTCGGGGTGTAAAACTTGCTAAAGGAGAATTATCGGCTGCTTTTACATTACCGGCCGTATATTCTACTGTCACTGTTTGATCATACGCTATGGGATTGGTAAGGGTTAATACAATTACTGTAGAATCTCCACTTTTTAGTACGGCAGAAGTAACTGTATTTACTGTACCATTATTTACAGTAAAGCTGCCTGCTTCATTAACAGGGTTCGCCATAGCTTTATTAAACTTAACTTCTATCTTTGTCCCGTCTGTTGTGGTAGCTGCGGAAACAAGTACAGGGGCAGAAGGTGCCGGAACCGTATTTGTGACTGCTCTATCTGAGAAACTTTGCAGCAGCCCATTATCTGACGATTTAACCATGCCAGCTGTATAACTTAATTTTACTGTTTGACCGTTAAATATGGGAGAACCCAGCGTCAATACTATCACAGCATTGTTGTCACTTTTTAATGCCGCAGACTCTATAGGAACAAGTGTACCATTATTTACTGTAAATCTGGATACTTCTAATGACGGGTCTGCCATAATCTTATCAAAAGTAATTTCAATTTTTGTCCCATCTGCCGTAGTTGCTGTTAATAGCACAGTAGGTGCAGGCACTCCCACTGCATTTGTAACATCCTTGGAGAAATTATCCAGGATTCCCCTATCCGCCGATCTGATATTTCCTTTAGT
This sequence comes from Mobilitalea sp., assembly GCA_029974875.1. The sequence goes on along the minus strand of JARKQP010000056.1, from coordinate 1,412 downwards.
GTATGAGACAGTAACCTCTTGTCCGTATAAAATAGCATTACTGAGAGTTAGCACAATTACCGTAGAATCACCTGCTTTAATATCTGCCCCTGTTACGGTATTAGGGACCCCATTATTTACTGTAAAGCTTGTCGGCTCGTCAGAGGAATCTTCCATCGCCTTGCTGAATTTCACCTCTACTTTTGTTCCATCCGCGCTAGTTACAGCAGAAACAAAGGTAGGTGCAGAAGGAGCAGGTACTATGTTATCAACATCCCTGGGCGTTCCAAATGTAGCGAGTATGCCGCCATCTGCAGCCCTTAAAGTACCTGCGGCATATGATAACTTTACATCTTCTCCATGAAGTACTGGCGTTGCTAAGCTTAACTCAATTTTTGCATGGTTTGTGTTCCAAGCCGCAGCAGATACTTCAATATCTGCTCCATCAGCAGTCACCGTAAATTCCGAATGCTTTCCGGCAGGATCAGCCATGTCTTTGCTAAATGTCACAATAATTTTATTACCTGTAATATTTGTTGCTGCACTTACAAATGTAGGTGCTCCTATAGGAACATTATTGGTAACTGCTATATCTGTAAATGACGCAAGTACTCCAGTATCTTCGGAAAGTATCGTGCCGGCATCATATGAAATTGTAACCGTTTGCCCATTTAGTACCGGAGTTCCCATGGATAATTCTATTTTTTTCTTATCTGCATTTAAAGCAGCGTGGGCAGGAGTTACGCTTGTCCCGTTTACTTTCACAGTAAATTGGTTTTCCTTTCCGCTGGGGTCTGCCATGTTTTTATTGAAGGTAAGTATAACGACATCTCCGGCAATATTATTGGCAGCACTGTTTAGTGTAGGCGGCTGTGCTGCAAATGCATCAATAGTAATATCTCCGGCTGCAACATTTCCTGCCCTGTCAACCACCATTGCCGCAGGTATTATAAAGTCCGCAGCAATAGCGGCATTATTAGTATCCTTATTAATCAGTCTGGCTGATATACCGTCTGGAGCCGGATCTATCTCCAGATAACTCGGATCTATTCCGGAAATCCAGGTACCACCTGTCACCGCTGTTTTTGCTATTATTTCATTTAATATGTTTGTCCATGTCGTGTTTGAAAGTGGATCATTAACCGTTGTAAGGGTTATATAACCATTATTGCCGGCAATGACATTCTGCTGGGCAGTGTTTACATTAATCCTATAAGGAGCTGCTTTATCAATAATAAATACCGAAGTTGACATCAAGCCGTCTGCACCGTCATTAGCAATAGCTTCCACCGTATAACCCCCATTTGAGAAGTTAACGCCTGACAAGGTTACAGTCCAGCTTGTTGTCCCTGTAACAGTTAAATCCACGGCTGAACTGCTATTAAACAATCCACCGTTATTTGCACTCAAATATTTGTTTGTTGCATTATCCT
>JARKQP010000212.1 GCA_029974875.1 Mobilitalea sp. | reverse complement strand
ATAGATAAAGAGCAGATAAGACCAGATAAGAGCAGATAAAGGGCAGATGAAGAGCAGATAAGAGCAGATAAAGGGCAGATAAAGGGCAGATGAAGGGCAGATAAAGGGCAGATAAAGGGCAGATAAAGGGCAGATGAAGAGCAGATAAGAGCAGATAAAGAGCAGATAAAAGCAGATGAAAAGCAGATGAGGTAGATAAAGAGCAGATAAGTTACATAAGTGGCTCCGAGCTATTAAATCTGTGTTGATTTGAGTAAATATACACATTTTAATAAAAACAAATAAAATATATTGTAAAATATAAAGATAAATGGTAAAATATTTTACTGGAATAGATAAAAATTGAAGTCACAGGGCTGATGGATGGGAGGAATCATATGATTGGAATAAAAGAGATTGCTAAGCAGGCGGGGGTATCGGTATCTACAGTCTCTAATGTGTTAAATAATAAAAAGAATGTGGGGGAAGAGACCAGGCAGAGGATCTTAAAAATCTGTGAAGAACTGTCATACCAGCCTAATGTAGCGGGGAAGGCACTAAAATCCGGGAAACCGAATACAATCCTATTCAATTTCAGTGATTTTGACCGGAGCTTTTATCTGAAGATCATTAATGGCATCAGCGATTATGTGAACGACAATGATTTTGATCTCATTATCTGCACCGATAAATCCTGTGAGAAATATATGAACAGCAGCCTGACCAGTGGAAGCATTATCCTGGATAAGAAGATGCAGGATGATACCCTGACCCGCCTCGCGGGGGAGAGCTACCCGATTGTTGTGCTCGACAGGATCATGAATAACCAATATATCAAAAGCGTGGTAGTCAACAATTATGAGCCTATGTATGAAATGATACAGGGCGTGATTGACAGGGGGTACCAGAGCTTTGGGTTTGTGGGAGGGCCGGAGGAGACGGCAGATAATAAGGAACGCTATAGGGCCTTCCGGGATGCGCTGGAAGCAAATCAGCTCCAATTCCAGCAAAAAAGCTACTTTGCGGGGAATTACAGGGAGAAAAGCGGCTATACGGCTGCCAAGATCCTGATGCTGAGCCGGGAGCTGCCGGACTGCCTGGTGTGTGCCAATGATAATATGGCTATCGGAGCCATGAAGGCTTTCAGGGAAAATGGCTTGCGGGTACCGGAGGATATAGCAGTTACCGGCTTCGATAACTGTGACCTGGCGGAAGCGATGGGGCTTACGACGGTATCGATACCCAATTATGAAAGAGGTTATATTGCGGCAAGGTATCTGATTGAGAATATCAGGGGGCAGCGTAATGTGGAAACCTTTAAAATCTCTGCAAAGATCATATTCCGCTCCAGTGTCGGCAGCAAACAGGCTGAAGGAAATTAACGGGCTTAGCAATGTGGGAACCGGGCTGTGCATGGTTTCATGGGCTGTGCCCTATGTGGGAGGAATGGACATTAGTAAAATAACAAGTAAAACATTGATCTAATTTAGTAAATCCACGTAATTATCAACAAATGATTGAGAAGTTACGTGGATTTTTTGTCTGTATATTCATTCATTATTCACAAAAAATAAAGAGTAAAACATGTTTTTGTTAAACAATATTGACATATAAAGGCAAAAGTATTATTATCTTAGTATAACGTTTTATAAAGAATATATCAATAAAGGAGAGGATGTTATGAAATTAAGAAAAGTCTTGGGGATTTTACTTGCAGTAACCATGATGTTCAGCCTGGCTCTGACCGGCTGTAAAAAGGCAAATGAAGAAACTGTGGCAGATGATACACAAAAGGCTACACAGGCACCGGAGAAAACAGGGAATGGGACTGAGGATTCAGGGAAAAAGACAGAGGCAGCCAAAAAGATAATTGTTTTTCAGTCCAAGGTTGAGATTTCCGACCAGCTGGAGGCATGTGCTGCAGATTACCAGAAGGAGACCGGAGTTGAGGTTGAAGTCTGGGGCACAACCGGTGACGATTATTTGCAGCAGTTAAAAATGAGACTGGGCAACAATCAGGGACCTACAGTATTCTCTCTGGGACCCGGTGCTGAATCGGAAGAACTGAAGGCTTATCTGGCTGATTTAAGTGATATTTCCTTTATCGGTGATATCGCTGAAAACATGGCGGATGTAATCGGTGGCAAGGTAGTCGGCATCCCGTACACCCTGGAAGGCTTTGGGATGGTTTATAACAAGAGCCTGATTGATGCTTCCACTGTCACGGATTTTGCTTCCTTTGAAAAGATGCTGAAGGATCAAAAAGCAGCAGGAGTTAACGGCTTTAGCCTGTCGCAGGAAAGCTATTTCCTGATTGGACATATTTTAAATACTCCATTTGCGCTGCAGGCTGATCCCGTGGGCTATATTAATAAGCTGGTAGCCGGGGAAGTGGCGATGAAGGATACTCCTGAGTTTGTTGATTTCGCTAAATTCATGGTAGCAATAAGGGAAAATACGAAGAATCCGCTGGAAGTGAATTACGATACGGAAACCGGTGATTTTGCTACAGGCAAATCCGCCTCCATCCATCAGGGCAACTGGTGCTATGGTATGTTCAAGGATTATGATGTTGATTTTGAGATGGGAATGATGCCTTTACCGGTCAACGGTAATGACAAGATTGCTGTCAGCGTACCTACCTGCTGGTATGTAAATTCCCAGGCTACAGAGGCTGAGATCCAGGCGGGCAAGGATTTCATCAATTGGTTATACACCAGTGAAACAGGTAAGAAGTATCTGATGGAGGAATTTGGCTTTATTCCGGTAGTATCGACGATGGAAAGCCCTCAATTGGATCCTCTTTCCCAGTCCGTATCTGATTATGCGGCTGAGGGCAAGACGATCTCCTGGCCGATGAGCCATTGGCCTGCAGGTATTGTGGATGTATACCTGGTACCGGTGGCACAAGAGTTCTTTACCACGGATATGACGGCAGAGGAATTCCTGGACGCCCTGACCAAGGCATTTGTAGAAGCAGGCAAGTAGGTATAGGTATAGTAGGAACGGAAATCTAACATCTTCTTAATACACTTAGGCGGGTGCTAGATTTCCGTATTTCTGAGGAACCGGCATACCGGGGAACCGGGGATGATGAATGGGTTAAGTGGAGTGATGGAGGTTCCGGGAGAACTCCTAAGGACAGGAGGATTGGGATGAAAAGACGCAGTGATAAAGCATGGTACATTTTATTTGTGGCACCGCTGATTTTTGTATTTACGACGGTTGTAATACTACCTTTTATTATTGGGATAGGGTATTCCTTTATCTCGTGGGATGGGATGCCCTTGAATGAAAAACTATTTGTTGGCTTTGATAATTACATAAGACTGTTCATGGACAAAAGATTTGTGGCATCAGCAGGACATACAGTCTTGTTTACTATATTTTCGGTCTTGCTGATTAATTTACTGGGTCTGTCCTTTGCCTTAATAGTGACAGGGAAAATGATAGGCCGTAACCTGGTAAGGACAATGCTCTTCATGCCGTATCTGATCGGCGGTCTGATTCTGGGTTTTATATGGAAATTCATTTTTACGGATGTATTTAAATTCATCGGGGAGGTTACCGGGTGGACGGGTGTATTCTTTAGCTGGTTGCTGGATCCGAAGTACGCATTAATTGCAATGGTTATTGTTACTACCTGGCAAATGGCAGGCTATATTATGATTATCTATATCAACGGGATCCAGGCCATGCCGGAGGATATTATTGAGGCGGCGAAGGTGGATGGGGCCAACTTCTGGCAGACGCTGATAAGAATTAAGTTTCCTTTGATCATGCCTTCCTTTACCATTTGTCTTTTCCTTACCCTATCCAATTGCTTCAAGATATTTGATGTTAACTTTTCGCTGACTACCGGCGGACCCAACAATGCTACTGAAATGATGGCCATGAATATATACAACGAGATCTTCTCCCTTGGGAATTACGGATATGGCCAGGCGAAAGCAATCATTTTCTTTATTGCGGTAGCTGCGATTACCTTAATACAGGTTTCGATTACTAAGAAGAGGGAGGTGGAAATGTGATGAAGAAGCTTGGCAGAATAGTGGTTTCAATTGTTGGATTTTTGCTTTGCCTGTGTTATCTGTTCCCTTTTTACATTGTAGTTGTGAATGCTTTTAAGAACCGGAAGGAGCTATATGAGAATATGCTGGCCCTGCCCCAGACCTTTACCCCAGAGTACTTCGTTAAGGCGATGGATAAAATGAATTTTCTGAGGGCATTTACCAACTCGCTGATCGTAACGGCGGTATCCATAGCGTTCCTGGTGGTGCTGGCCTCCATGACAGCCTGGATGTTAGTAAGGACCAATGACCGGCTGAGCAAAACCATCTTTATGATCTTTGTCGCGACCATGATTATTCCCTTCCAGACAATTATGATGCCTCTCTTGCAGGTCATGGGATGGGTCAAAACGATAACACATATTCCCATGGTAAATTCCCTTGGGGGGCTTATCTATATGAATATAGGCTTTGGGGCAAGTATGGCGGTGTTTTTATACCATGGCTTTGTAAAGACAATTCCTGTCTCGTTGGAGGAAGCAGCTACCATTGACGGCTGTAATAAATTCGGGGTGTTTTGGAAGATCGTATTTCCGATCCTAAAGCCGACGACGGTAACGGTTATGATACTCGATGTGATCTGGATTTGGAATGATTATCTCTTGCCGTTGCTGATCCTCTCCAAAAAAGAGCTTCGGACCATACCGCTTTCGACCTCATCCTTCTTCGGGCAATTTACAAATGAATGGAATTTAGCGATGGCAGGCTTATTACTTACCATTATACCGATTATCCTCTTTTATCTGGCTGCCCAAAAGTATGTCGTAAAGGGCGTAGCAGCAGGTGCTGTTAAGATGTAGGAGCTTGGATTTCGCTTCGGAGCAGTATTTGCCGCAGGCACAAAACCAAGGTTATGAGTTTCACAATTACTTTAAAATACTTGAGTACTCACGTGAGTTTGGAGGAAGCAATGGGATTAAAGCAGCTGATTTATGAAATAGAAGGGATAAGCCCGGATAACCGTGACTTGATTGTGAATGAGACTGTGTTTCATAACGCAAATGGTTACATAGGGGTAAGGGCCAACTTTGAGGAGGGCTATCCGGAAGGATACGATACGATCCGGGGCTCATATATTAATGGTTTTTATGATATTGCAGAAATGAGCCAGGCCGAGAAGCTATACGGGCTGGTAGAGGAAAAGCAGACGATGCTGAATGTTGCTGATACCCAGACGGTCCTGCTGTTTATTGATGGTGAAAAATTCAGCTTATTTGAGGGTAAGGTGTTAGAAAGCAAGCGTTGGCTGGATATGGAAAAGGGGGTCAGCGGAAGGGCCGTCCGTTGGTGTTCGCCTTCAGGGAAGGAAGTTGGGATTACAATTATAAGAATGGCCTCCTTTCATCAATTATCCCTGTTTACGGTTGAATATAAGGTGAAGGCATTGAATTTTAACGGCAGCATTAAATTCGAATCCTTCCACTACGGAAAGGCCGAAAACTATAGTAATGAAAATGATCCCAGGGTTGCCAAGGAAAGCGGACGCTACCTGGTTCCGGCAGAGGCCGAAATGGATGGGGGAGAATCCTATCTCACCTCCCATACCTCAAAATCCGGGTTGTCTGTCTGTACCGGTGTGGCCCACCGGCTATCAAAAGAACACAGGGCGGTCACGGTACATAACGCAGAAAATCATTGCGTGGTCAGCGATATGGAATTATCCATAGACCAAAATGAAACGGTCACCTTAATTAAATACACAGTATTTGGAGATTCCATCAGGCATCCGGCCGTTATCCGGCATGTAAAGGAGGAAATGAAAAAAGCACTTGCCCTTCCGCTTTCTTATTACTATGAGGCGCAGAGGGATTATCTGCTGGAGTTTTGGGGCAACTGCATGCTTACGATTGAAGGGGATGATGATTTAAACGAAGCGGTGAACTACAATATGTACCAGCTGATCCAATCCGTAGGCAAGGACGAATACTGCAATATAACGGCAAAGGGGCTTAGCGGAGAAGGTTATGAAGGCCATTATTTTTGGGATACGGAGATGTATATTGAACCCTTTTTTAACTTGACGGAACCGGAAATTACGAAGAACCTGATCAGCTTCCGATATAATACCTTAAGGCAGGCAAAGGAGAATGCAAGGCTTCTTGGCCATGCCAAGGGTGCCCTGTATCCCTGGAGAACCATTATGGGAATAGAATGCTCCGGCTATTTTCCGTCGGGAACGGCGGGCTATCATATTAACGGGGATATCGCCTATTCAATCGTTACCTATTACCTGGCGACCAAGGATCTGGACTTTATTGCAAATAAGGGTGCGGAGATCATTTTTGAAACAGCCAGGCTGTGGATGGATGTGGGTAATTACAGGGAAGGCTCCTTCCGTATCAATGAAGTGACGGGACCGGATGAGTATACCTGTATGGTAAATAATAATTATTATACCAACGTATCGGCGCAGTATAATCTGAGCTGGGCCCATAGGTTTTATTATTTATTAGAAGCAGCCGGATGGCGGCAGGCAGCCGGCCGGATAGGACTGACAGAGCAGGAGGTGCTTGAATTTAAACAGGCGGCGGATGCCATGTATCTTCCCTATGACAGCGAGCTTGGAATTAATCCCCAGGATGATTCCTTCCTGGATAAGAAGCTATGGGATTTGGAGAACACGCCAAAGGAGAATTTTCCGCTCCTGCTGCATTACCATCCCCTGCATCTGTACCGCCATCAGGTATGTAAACAGGCTGATACGGTGCTGGCACATTTTATTTTTGAAGATGCACAGCCCCTGGAGGTAATCCGTAATTCCTTTGCTTACTATGAGAAGGTTACAACCCATGATTCCTCATTATCTACCTGTATTTTCAGTATCATGGCTTCAAAGCTGGGGCTGGAGGAAAAGGCTTATGACTATTTTGGGGATTCTGCCAAGCTGGATCTTTTCAACACCCATAAGAATACGAAGGATGGGATACACACCGCCAATATGGGAGGAACCTATATGGCCATTGTATATGGCTTTGCCGGGTTGAGGATCAAGGAAAGCGGACTGTATTTTGCCCCGGCGATCCCGGAGCAGTGGGAGGGGTATAAATTCCAGATAAGGTATGAGGATAGCCTTATAAGGGTTGAGGTGGATCCGGATAAGAGCGTGTTTACCCTGATGAAGGGTACGGGAAAAAAAGTGTTTGTTTATGGTGGCAGCTATACATTGAAAGATCAATTCACGGTAGCGCGCAGGCATCTTTGAGGCATATGGAGAAAAGAATAAGGATTAAGATTCCCTTACTGAAGTTTGGGGCATCTTAATCCTTATTCTTTTCTTTATTCTTCCTCGGAGATATCGTCTTCTGTCGTATCTACCTCATAAACCTGTCTCTTCCTAGCCATTTCATCGCTGTCAAGATATTCATCATAGGTTGTTACCTTATCAATCAGATGTCCATTTACGATTTCCATAATACGGTTAGCCGTAGTCTGGATAAACTGATGGTCAGGGGAAGTGAATAATGCTACTCCCGGGAATTTGATCATACCATTATTCAGCGCGGTAATGGATTCCATATCCAGATGGTTGGTAGGCTCATCCATAATTAATACATTAGCGCCCATAATCATCATCTTGGACAGCATAACACGTACTCTTTCACCACCGGAGAGGACCTTAACCTTCTTGGAGCCTTCTTCACCGGCAAATAGCATCCTTCCCATGAAGCCACGGACATAGGTAACGTCCTTTTCAGGAGAGAAGGGCATTAAGAAGTCCACAATGGTCTCGTCACCGGCAAATAGCTCGGTGTTATCCTTCGGGAAGTAAGATACATTCGTTGTGATGCCCCATTTATAGGAACCGCTGTCCGGCTCCATTTCGCCGGATAAAATCTTAAACAGGACCGTAGTAGCCATGGTGTTTGGGCCTACAAAGGCAATCTTATCCTCGCGTCCAACGATAAAGGAAAGGCCGTCCAGAACCTTTACGCCATCAATAGTCTTTGTAAGGTTCTCGACCGTAAGGACCTCGTTACCGATTTCGCGGCTGGGCCTGAAATCGATGTAGGGGTATTTTCTGCTGGAAGGTCTGATGTCATCCAGCTCGATCTTCTCCAGAGCCTTCTTTCTGGAGGTGGCCTGCTTTGACTTGGAAGCATTGGCGCTGAAGCGCTGGATGAATTCCTGTAATTCCTTAATTTTTTCTTCCTTCTTCTTGTTGGCTTCCTTCATCTGCTTTACCATCAACTGGCTGGATTCATACCAGAAGTCATAGTTGCCGGAATAGAGCTGGATCTTCGCATAGTCGATATCCGCAATATGGGTACAGACCTTATTTAAGAAATAACGGTCGTGGGATACTACGATAACGGTGTTCTCGAAGTTGATCAAAAACTCTTCCAACCAGCGGATTGCTTCCAGATCCAAGTGGTTGGTAGGCTCGTCGAGGAGCAGAATATCCGGATTGCCAAAGAGTGCCTGGGCAAGAAGCACTTTCACTTTCTCGCCTCCATTTAGTTCGCTCATCTGCTTATAGTGGAGCTCGGTCTCGATGCCCAGGCCGTTTAGAAGAGATGCAGCATTTGATTCTGCTTCCCAGCCGTCCATGGCGGCGAATTCTCCTTCCAGCTCACTGGCACGCAGACCGTCCTCTTCAGTAAAGTCCTCCTTTGCATAGATGACTTCCTTTTCCTTCATAATATCATAGAGCCGCTTATTGCCCATGATTACGGTATCAAGAACCTGATAAGCGTCGTATTTGAAATGATCCTGCTGCAGGAAGGACAATCTCTGTCCCGGGGTGATGATTACATCACCTTTGGTGGACTCGATTTGCCCGTTTAATATCTTCAGGAAGGTGGATTTACCGGCGCCATTGGCACCGATCAGTCCGTAGCAGTTGCCCTCGGTAAACTTAATGTTCACATCCTCGAACAATGCCCGCTTTCCTATTCTTAGAGTAATATCACTTGCCTGTATCATGTATAAATCTCCTTCTTTATGGAGGCTTTGCCCCCGTATATTTCCTATATTGACAAGCGGGGCAGAGTACCTAAGTCCGCTTGCTTATTTTCAATCGCCATTACTATTGTATCGTATATTTATGAATTTGCAAGCGGTTTTTATAAAGTCAAGCCCTATAACTGGATTGACTTTTAATTCCGCGTCAGATAGAATGTTGTTAGTGAAGGTGGGATGATTATGGCGATAAATAAAGCCATGCTGATGGCGCTAAAAGCTATCTCAAACCAGGAGATTGATTTAAAGAAGAATTATCAGATAAAACGGCAGTTGGACAATGTGGCCCATCCTTACATCAGGATCCCTTACCGGATGTGGGACCATAAAGTGGTGGTCGGGGAACATGAGGTTCCCGTCAGGGTATTTTTTCCTGATACAGATAAATACCATGGTGGGATCATGATTTTCTTCCACGGCGGAGGCTGGGTTACCGGTAACATTGACAGCTATTCCAATGTATGCCGCAACTTAACGAAGCTGACGGGACATATTGTTGTGTCGGTGGATTACCGGTTGGCGCCGGAGCATCCATTCCCGGCAGGCCTTGAGGATTGCTATGCGGTAGCAAGGGAGATCTATCTGGATGCAACCCTGTTTGGTTCCAGGCCCGAGGACATTGTCTTGATCGGGGACAGTGCCGGAGGTAATTTGGCAGCGGCAGTTTCTTTGATGGCAAGGGATAGAGGGGAGTTTTTGCCCACCAACCAGGTATTGATCTATCCGCTGACGGCAAGCGACCACAGTGAGAATTCACCCTATCCTTCCGTGAAGGAGAACGGGACGGATTATCTTCTGACCACAAGGCAGCTCAACGATTATATGGAATTATATAAAACCAGTGATGAGGATCTGGGGAATCCCTACCTTGCACCCATCCTTGCCGGGGATTTATCGAACCAGCCAAGGACGTTGATCATAACGGCGGAATATGACCCGCTTCGGGATGAAGGGGAAAGCTATGGGAAAAAATTATACGAATTTGGGAATGAAGTGGAGGTATTCCGGATGAAGGATGCCCTGCACGGATTTTTCTCCCTGCCAAAACGCTTCGTCCATCCAAAGAGGACCTATGAATTGATTAATAAGTTTCTGGAGAAACCAGAGGCAGAGGGGCGGACAGAAGGAATTGACAGAAGAAAAGCCTGATGGAGCAAAAGAGTGAAGAAAATATTCTATTTGATCCGTTTTGTATTGATGAGATTGATATTTACAGATTATAATAAAAATATGAGTAATATATTTTGAATCGTTCGGAAAGGGGAATGATAATATTTGACACGAAGAAGACCCGTTGAGTGGATCCGCCTTGATAATGCAGCGAAAATATTCCCGCCGAACACCAACCAAAAGGATACAAGAGTGTTTCGGTTCATCTGCGAACTTGAGGAGGATATCGATAAGGAGATATTGCAGCAGGCGCTGGATAATGCAATTTCCTTTTTCCCAATGTACCAGGTGATTTTGCGGAGGGGTTTTTTTTGGTATTATTTTGAAGCAACAGATTTAAAGCCCCTGGTTCAGGAGGAGTATAA
>JARKQP010000025.1 GCA_029974875.1 Mobilitalea sp. | reverse complement strand
GACATCCTTCCATAAACTGCTGTTTCCCGATTTGACATTTCATCGGCATAAAAACAATATTTGCAACGAAGGTTACAGCTACCGGATGCGGGCTTGATTAATAAATTAATTGGAGGCATTACCCTTCTCTCCCTTCAATCGGCACGACGTCCGATGTATGAATCAGCCATTTCAGTAAGCGGTCTGTTAGCTGCTGTTGAATCTGTGTATATTCCGGGTTCCCATACAAATTGTTTTCTTCCCATGGATCCTGCTCCATATGGTATAATTCGTTTTCATTCTCATTGGTACGGACGATCAGCTTCCATTCCTTATATCTATGCATTACAACGCGGCATACTGTTTCCGGCCGTTCCTGCTGCTGCAGGCATTTCGGGTAATAATCCGTACCTTCCACCTGCGGCCTCTCCAGACGCGTCCCAATAAAGCAAACCGGTTCAAAGCAATATGGTTCCCTCGTATCATAGCCGCCTTCACAATACGCTGCTCTTTCTGCATTCCCCTCCGCTCCCTCGATCTGAGGGCGGAGCGAAACGCCAAACTGAGCATAATGTAGCTTGATTCCTTCATAATCCAGAATTGTTGGGAAGATGTCAAAGGACTGGGTAGGTGTTTTGATCCTATGCCCTTTTTTACCGCCTGGCCGCCTGATAATTAACGGAACCCTGGTAATCATATCCGTCATATCGGAAGGCCACTTCTCTGTCTGTCCTGCATCTCCTGCATAATCCCCATGGTCGGAGCAAAGAATGATGGTAGTATCCTCATAAATCCCTTGCTCCTTTAACGCATTTACCACTCTGCCTACCAGCTCATCTACATAAGACACCATTCCCAGATAGATCGCATTCATTTTCCGGAAAAACGGCTCATCCTTTTCCTCTGTCTCACGGTATTCCTTCAGAACCTCATACATTTTCGGTTTATTCTCTTTGATCCAGTCTAATTTCCTGGGGAACGGAACTTCATTTTCATCATACATATTATAATATTTTTCTGGAGCTGTATAAGGAGGATGCGGATTCAAGAAGGATAACATGAGGAAAAACGGCTTTTTCTCCTCCGCCTTACTCTTAATGAAATCAATAGCTCCGTCCGTATGAAGTTCATCCCCAATTTCCTGACGCTTATCCTCTGGAATTGGCGGATATATCATGGAGTACCTGGCATCCTCGATGGCTTTGAGATCCTTTGTCGCCCCCTTCCTATGGAAAGTCTGAAACTCTTCAAATATTCTTC
>JARKQP010000963.1 GCA_029974875.1 Mobilitalea sp. | reverse complement strand
GCATTTATTTATACTGGCCGTTCCTATTGCCCTACAGACTATGATATCATTATCAATCAGCCTTGTAGACAGCATGATGGTTGGATCATTAGGTGAATTATCCATATCAGGCGTCTATATCTGCAACCAGATCCAGACAGTCCTGCAAATGCTGGCGGCAGGTATCGGTGCGGCGCAGGTGGTTCTGGCTGCACAATATTGGGGAAAGGGCGATAAGGAAAGCGTCAAAAACATCATCAATATTGCCCTGAGAATAGCAATCATATGCGGTGTTGTTTTCTGGGTGGTGGTATTTTTCTTCCCTGAAAAGATCCTTGGGCTGTATACGGACGACCAGCAGGTGCTTATGGAAGCCATGAAATTTGCAAGGGTGTTCTGCTTCAGCTATATCTTCTTTTGCATCAGCAATGTACTGATGGCCTCCCTCCGGTGCATCGGGACTGTTAAGATCGGATTATACATTTCCATCGTATCCTTTGTTTTGAATATCGGATTAAACTGGATTCTTATTTTTGGCCATTTTGGTGCCCCGAAATTAGGGATCGTTGGTTCGGCAACGGCAACCCTTATAACCAGAATTGCAGAATTTATCATTATCGTAGGCTATGTCCTGTTTATTGATAAAAAGCTGAAGTATAAGCTGCGTGATTTTTCAATGCACAACTGGCAGCTTTTGAAGGATTTCTTCCGTTATGGCATTCCTGTTATCCTTGGTGATGTATTGTGGGGCTTCAACCTTACGGTACAGGGCATGATCGTTGGAAGGTTGGGGGCGTCCTCCATTGCCGCAGTCAGCATTGCCAACACCATCTTTTCCCTCGTGAGTGTAGGGGTATATGGCACGGCTCAGGCATCTTCAATCATCATAGGCAATACAACCGGGGAAGGTGATATAGGAAAGATTAAGTTTATGGCTGGAAAGCTGCAGGTGGTTTTTCTGGGGGTTGGAATCTGTACCGGAGCATTGCTGTTTTCCATCAGGGATTTTATTTTATCCTTCTACTCCATCACACCGGAGACAAGGCATATTGCTTCCGTATTAATCATAATTTTATCCATCACTGTAGTCGGTACCGCTTATCAGATGTCTACCCTGACCGGGATTGTCCGGGCAGGCGGTGCTACCCATTTTGTTCTGGTCAATGATATTATCTTTGTATGGGGAATTGTAATTCCATCCTCCCTTATTATGGCTTTTGTGGTTGGTGCACCGACCTGGGCCGTATTCCTGTGCCTAAAATCAGACCAGGTCTTAAAATGCATCGTAGCTGTTGTTAAGGTTAACCGTTATGACTGGATTAAAAAGCTGACAAAGGAGTTCCAACCGCCAAAGAGCGCTTAAATACCCCGGATACCATAACATAGCCATCTTTTTTTGAACGAGTGTACTGCGTTCACCCATAATAGGGCAGTGCTGTCTCATTCATCTCTAGGCTAACAGTGCTGCATATTTTGTCACTCCGCAAGGCGTAGTGGCTCCTACTCCGACCACCGACAACGCAATGGATGGCAGAATATGCCGTGCTGTTAGCCTAATTATGAATGGGACAGTACGCTAAATGTATGA
>JARKQP010000937.1 GCA_029974875.1 Mobilitalea sp. | reverse complement strand
GAAGAATTGAATATTCCATTATAATTACCATACCCTTTCTCACTACCTGTGAACTTTATATGGAAAAGCATTGCTTTTCCACACTTCCGAATATGCACCTTAGCGGCACAACAATCAGTGGGAATAACGCTGCGCACTTATTTTACACCTAATTTGCGCCAAAGCGAACTTCCTTTTAGAATGCAAACTCCCACAGCGGCAGGATAATACGGGTTACTGCCCCGCCTTCGGGTTTATTGGAGAATTCGATGGTACACTCCTCTCCGTAAATCAGCTTCATACGCTGGCGTGTGTTATATATACCGATGGTATCCGGCTGCTCTATCTCATCAATGTCCTTGTTCAGATCCATGAGTACCTGCTCCGGATACCCCGGACCGTTGTCACTGACCCGGATGCTTACATACGGCTTCCCCTCTGTCCTAATTTCATCAAACTGAAGTGTTATTGTATGGACCGTTTCACCGCCCAGCGCATATTTAATGCTGTTTTCCACGAAGGTCTGGATGGTAAGCGGCGGAATTTTTGCCCTGTCTAAATCCATATTCACCTGCTTATCGAAAACAAAATTATCCGAGTAGCGCATCTGCTGTATTTCAATATAATTGCAGACATGCTCATATTCCTTCCTCAACGGCACCAGCCCGGATTCATTCATCAGGATATACCGGAAATATTTTACCAGATACATGGTCATCTGCTGTACCAGGTTATAATTTTCAATCTGGGCAAAGGAATAGATGATATTAAGGGAATTTAACAGGAAATGAGGCCGGATGCGAAGCTGCTGGTACTGCAGCTTCGTCTTCTGCTCATTAAGCTGTCTCTCAGAGATATCTGTTTTAAGCAGCTGTATCCTCTGCATCATCTGATTCAGCTTGCTTGCAATAGAATTCAGCTCCTCAAAGGTACCGTCCTCATCGGCCCTGGCATCCAGCCCTTCCTGCAGCTCCATGGTTTTCGCAAGGTTCCGGACCGGATAGGCGATTTTCCGGTGAGTG
>JARKQP010000200.1 GCA_029974875.1 Mobilitalea sp. | reverse complement strand
TCCTCGGAAAGATTCTCTCCTTCAATTAATAACTGTGTATCGTATTTAAATTCAAGCATAGGTACCCTCCTTTTTTTAATTTTTAGTTGAAATTCCAGCTTTCATTGTAACATATTGGCTGATGGATGCAAAGGGTAACTTTACAGAGATTGGGCACTATAAATAGCAGGAAGGTAAAAAAAGAAATGATAAAAAATCCAAACTTTTTCCTTTTGACAGTTATCTATATAATATAAGCTATCAGAAATTGCATTTTACTTCTGATCAAAGGCGCAGGAAGATGATGTTACTTCCTGTAATACAAAAAATGATAAATTCGTTGAGAGAGGAACAGTGAATGGCTTGAATACTACAATTTATGATAAGCTGGTAGACCATATCCTGAAATATCAAGATAAATTTTATAGGATCGCATACTGTTATGTTTACCAGAAGGATGCTGCGCTAGATATTGTCCAGAATGCTATTTGCAAGGCATTGGAGAATTACCAGAATTTAAGAAATGAGAATGCAATTACAACATGGTTTTATAGGATACTGATTAATGAAAGCTTATCTTATTTAAGGAAAGCCAAGAAGGAGGTGCTATGTGAGCCTGGTGAAATAAGGGAAGATATTTATTATGAGGAAGCCTATGAGTCTAAGCTGGAGGTATACCAGCTGGTATGTAATTTACCGGAGCAGATGAAAAGCATAGTCGTATTGCATTATTTTGAGGGATTGACCTTAAAGGAGATATCGGAGGCCTTGGGTGTTAATCTAAATACTGTTAAAACCAGATTATATGCCGCCTTACGGCGTTTGAAAAAAGAGATGGAGGTAGAAGTATGAAAAATATAAGGGACGGTAAGGACGTTTATGACAACATTAAAATACCGGAAGAAATGGAGCAGAATATAAACGATTTGATTGAAAGCAACAAGGAAGGTGCTGACTCCTTTAGGCAGTCAAAAGGAATGGAAGCTCCAGCAGGCAAAGGGAGAGGATTAGCCACTTATCTGCGTTATACTGCGGCGGCAGCGGCTGTGGTGCTGATCTCCTTTACAACTGTCCTAAATTCCAGTGAAGTATTCGCAATGAGTGCAGCCAAAATACCTGTCGTTGGAGCATTAGCCAAGGTATTGACCGTACGTTCCTATCAAAGCTCAGAGGATAATAAGAATGTCACCGTAAAGGTTCCGGAGGTTGTGGTGGATGGAGCCCAGAATGAGGCAGTGGAATCCTCGACTTCGGGAGCAATTAACAGCACAGGAGAAAATGATACACAGGCAGGAGTAACAGGAACACCTTCCATAGTAACTGTTGTGAATGCCCGGATTGATAAAATAGTCGAGGATTATCTGGCAGATGCAAAGGCAAGAATGCAGGCAGATAAGGAGGCTTTCCTCGCCACAGGCGGTACGGAGGAGGAATGGAACAAAAGGGATTTAGAGATCAATGTTGATTACGAGGTAAAATATCAGCAAGGAAACCTCCTTTCCCTGATGCTGTCTGCGGATGAAAGCTGGTATGGGGCCTATGATGTGACATATTTCTTCAACCTTGACCTTAATGAGAATAAAGAACTCACCCTGAAGGATGTATTGGGTGAAGACTATGTAAGGATTGCAAATGACAGCATTATCCGTCAGATGAAGGAAAGAGCTGACGCAAACCCGGACTATGTGTATTGGGGAGTAACGGATAGCGGATCACCCATGGAGGGATTCGTTACAGTGGATGAGAATACAAAGTTTTACCTGAATTCAGAAGGAAAGCCTGTAGTATATTTTGACAAATATGAGGTGGCTCCGGGCTTCATGGGAGCTCAGGAATTTGTAATCGAGTAGTAAATAGGGGAGTATAATTAAAATGGGACATCCGTGCTTTTGTACGGATGTCCTGCTTATTTTGCGGAATTCTAAATATTGAAAAAGGAAAGTCATAATGACCATTGTTATTCCCATAATATTCGTGTAGAATTTACTTAATACGGTTCGTATAATGTTATGGGAAGTGGAGTGACCAAAAGTGCAAGGGAGGCTATTATTCTGAAGAAAGAGGACTTTTTAAGGCGACCACCGGGAATAATAGGGGAAGAGAAATACAGGAAATATGCAGTATTGGTC
>JARKQP010000933.1 GCA_029974875.1 Mobilitalea sp. | reverse complement strand
CGACACAGCGTTATCCGGGAAAGGTATCGGCTAACCTCCGGTTTGATAATACCCTGGCCCATAAAATATATGCAGCATCAGACTTATTTCTAATGCCGTCCCTGTTCGAACCCTGCGGCCTGGGGCAGCTGATCAGCTTAAGATACGGTACCCTCCCGATTGTCAGGGAGACGGGAGGACTTAAGGATACGGTAATACCCTACAATGAAGCCACGGGAGAAGGAAATGGCTTTAGCTTTACGAATTATAATGCCCATGACATGCTTTATACCATCCGCCGCGCCGTTGGGATATGCCGGAAGAAGACCCTGCGGAATAAGCTGAGGAAGGCGGCCATGTCCTGTGACTTTAGCTGGCAGAGCTCGGCAGGAAAGTATATGGAGCTGTACCATACCCTGGTTCCGGAAACGGTAGAATGAAGCATAAAATCAAAATCCTATATGTATCGGCAGAAATAGCACCCTATGCCCATGTGGGTGGTCTTAGTGAAGTGGGGAGAAGCTTTCCGAGAGCATTAATGGAAACCGGCGAGTTTGAGGTGGTAAGGGTAATGCCCCTATACCAGTGCATAAGATGCGGCTTGCAATATGTTACGGACTACCCTGTTCCTATGGACCAAGGCTATGAGACCTGTGTCCTGAAGAAGGATCCGGGAGCGGAGGGAGTCCCGACGTATTTCATTTCCAATGACCGGTATTTTCACAGGGATAGAGTCTATGCCTATGAGGATGATGGCTTACGTTTCTTCTTTTTTTGCAGGGCCGTTATCCAGATGCTGAAGCATACATCTTTTCAACCGGATATTGTGCATGTCAATGACTGGCATATGGGGATGCTCCCGCTGCTGTTAAAGAAGGAATTTCCCGGCATAAAATCAGTATTTACCATCCATAATATTGCTTATCAGGGCTTTGTCCCTGCAGCTTACCTGGAGGGAGCCCTGTCTGAAGCTGAGAAGCTCCGGCTGGGATATCCGGAGTGGCTTAACTTTATGAAAGCAGGGATTATATACGCTGATTTAATTACAGTAGTAAGCCCCGGCTATGCAAAGGAGCTTAGGATGGAGGAGAATAGCCACGGAATGTCCGCCTTGCTTAAGGAGCGTGGGGATCATATGGCAGGAATCCTGAATGGGATTGATATGGAGTATTATAATCCCCAGA
>JARKQP010000914.1 GCA_029974875.1 Mobilitalea sp. | reverse complement strand
ATTTACAATGGGCTGGGCATCCCGGTTGCCGCAGAGGACTACCAGCAGATTGCTTACCATGGCAGCCTTGCGCTCCTCGTCAAGAACCACAATGTCTTCCTCCCCAAGCTGGTCGATTGCCATTTTGACCATGCTGACAGCGCCTTCAACAATCTTCTGGCGGGCAGCGATAATTGCGACTGCCTGCTGTCTTTGCAGCATTGCCGCAGCGATTTCCTCGGAATAGGATAAATGGGTGATACGCACTTCCTTGATCTCCAGCCCGGCCTCTAATACCCGTCCCTGTAATTCCAGCCTCATGCGGTCTGCGATTTCCTGGCTGCTGCCCCTTAGGGTCTTTTCATCCGCATCCTCTTCCATGGTATCATATGGGTAGAGCCTGGCGATATTTCGGATGGTTGAATCACACTGGATGGACAGGAAGGACTGGTAATTCTCCACGTTGAATACAGCCTTGGTCGGATCTGCTACCTGCCAGATAACGATGGCACCGATAATGACCGGGTTACCTAGCACATCATTTACCTTCTGTTTTTCATTATTCAGAGTCATAGTCTTTGTGGATATTTTCTTGCTGCGGGATGAGGGAACGGAGGTCTGGGCAGTCGTCCCGGAGGTTCCCGTTGCTATGGTGAAATTAGAAGAAGGAGCTGTGCTTGTCGGATTAAAGGCTGAGGCAAAGGGATTAGTGTAATAAAACCCTTCTTTTTTAATCGTCCCATAATACTTACCAAACAGGGTCATGACCAGGGCTTCCTTCGGATTCACGATATGGAAGCCTGACAGCAGGATACATAGGACACAAAACAGTATAATACCGAAGGCCAATAAGAATCCGCCCAGTCCCGAATTCCGGTTAGAAAGTACATTAATACCCAGTATGAACAGTAATACAGAGGCGGCAAATCCGCATAGGATCAGTAAAAGTGCAGCAATACCGCTTTTTGGAACAATTTCTTTTTCTTCAATGTTAATGCTGTTGTCGCTTCTTTGCATACTCATAATAGAATCCTCCGAAAATATTATAGTGATATCAATTTGATATCATTATAATAATATAAAATGAAGAAATTGTCAATGGTGGAAATTTTGTTTATGATGGTACTTTCGGCCGCATTCTAAAATGCCCCGGCTGTTAAACTATCAATAAAATACTTTGCCCCGTCCGAGATAGGAATATCACTGTTATAGGCAGCAACCAGCAGCCTGGAGGGGATTTCCGTAGTCACATCGATCACGGCGAGATCGTCCGTATCCTTGACACAAAAATCAGGAATGAATGCGATCCCAAGGCCGATTTTCGCAAGATCAATTAACAGGTCGTTGCTGCTTAATTCAACGGAAGGAACAAGATCCAGGGAATTCTCCAAAAATAAATTGTGGAGAAAAATGCTGGTAGTGGAACGCTTATCCAGCATCAGGATTGGATATTGCTGAAGCTCTGGCAGGGTAACGGGACGGTCGGCCAGCGGGTAGGCTTCCGGATTGGCGATAAAGATATCCCGGAATTCCTTTACCGGTATAATCTGCATCATGTTGTTCAATGCGGAATTAGGGGAATTGGTCACGATCACGTCCACCTCGTTACGCTCCAGCAGCTTGGCACACTGGAGGGAGGTTCCATTAGTCACCTTGATATGGATGTTTGGGTACTGCTTATGGAAATTATTTAAATAAGGCACAAGGTAATAGCGGCATATCGTATCGCTGGCACCGATCCTTAATTGGATACCGCTTTGT
>JARKQP010000898.1 GCA_029974875.1 Mobilitalea sp. | reverse complement strand
TGGAAAGGCCGCCCTTCCAACGATACCAATTAAAACTGCTGCAAACAAAGAAATCGCACACCATACTGTTGCTATCCTTCTGGATTGCTTTAATTCATCATGCTTTCTGATTGCCATAAATCTTAATAACACCTGAGGCATACCAAAATACCCGAGCCCCAGGACATCGTTGATATAATTGTTAAAAGTCCGTAGGCTCCAGTTTCCCCAAATAAAGGTTCTCCACTCTGCACGACCTGTTGTAAACCATCCTTAAGCTGGGGAGTAGCTATTCCGAAAAAGCTTAAAAATCCGGGTATCTCCTGTAAATTAGCCACAATTGCTCCAAGTCCCCCTGCATACACAACTCCGGTTATCAATACTACGATAAGGGCAATAATCATTACGATAGCCTGCATAAAATCCGAAGCACTTTCAGCAAGGAAGCCGCCCAGAAAGGTGTAAACGATAACAAATGTAGCTCCCGCAATCATCATAATATGATACTGTATCCCAAACAAGGTATTAAACAGCTTGCCAACAGTTACAAAGCAGCTGGAAGCATAGATCGTAAAGAACACAAATATGAATAATGCTGCTATTGTCATAATTACCTTGTTCTTTTCCTTATAACGGTTACTAAAAAACTCCGGAATCGTTATAGAGTCACCTGCAACAATAGAGTATGAGTGAAGTCTTTCTGCAACGATCCGCCAATTGATATATGTTCCGAGCAGTAGCCCAACTGCAGTCCAGAAAGCATCACTTAGACCAGTAAAATAGGCTACTCCCGGCAATCCCATCAAAAGCCACCCGCTCATGTCAGATGCCTCTGCACTCATCGCTGCAACCCATGGACCTAAAGATCTTCCTCCCAGAAAATAATTCTCGGAGCTTTGATTTGCACGTTTTGAAAAATATAATCCGATGCCAATAACAAATGCCATGTATAAACACATGACAATTAAAATCTGTACATTACTCATAATCCCCTCCTGATTATAATATTAAGGATATCTTTTTGTATGATTATACCTTAAATCGGTATATTATACAAGAATTATTCTACTTAACATTCAGGATTTTATTTTTACTTAACGGTTCAGCCCTTAGGATTTATGGTTATTCCATCCTTTTATTTACATCTACACTTGTACTTTTACTATACTTTTACTGGTACCTTTCCATATATACCCCTATTACCGAGAAGCTTTCTTACACATATTTCTTCATGAATTCCGCACTCAGCTGGAAGGATTTCACCGGTGACTTCTCTGCCCAGTTTTTATGGCTTTCCAAAACCACGGCTTTAACCCCATATTGCTTTGCCGTTTCTACCAGCGCAGGCAGGTTCATCGTCCCATATCCCAACTCCATACTGTCCGATATTAAGATGGAGCCGGTAGGCCCGGTCACCCTGCTTCCCCGGTCATTAATGTGATACAGCTTCATCCTCTCCCCCAGCGTATGCATCAGCTTTAAGGCATTACATCCCGCCTCCGTGGGCCAGTAGGAATCGAATTCAAAATTCACATACCGGGGATCTGTCGCTTCCAGAATTAGCTGATATGCAGTTTTTTCCGGCTCCACCTTGCGGAATTCACAGTTGTGGTTGTGGTACAGGAAATGGATACCTCCCTTCGCCAGGAGCTCTCCTGCCTGGTTTAGCTTATCTGCCAGCTCCAGTACCGCCTGCTTATCTGAGAAATCAAAACGGTGCATCCCTGTCAGAACCACATACTCTGTGCCGTAAGCCTTTGCTTCCCTGATAATTTCCTCAGGGCGCTTTAATATGCTTCCCAGATCCTCATGGATGCTTACGACCTTTAATCCCGATTCCGCTATCAGCTTCTTCCAGTCCAGCTTTCCGCTGCGCCCTATGGGCATCCCTGCCAGCCTGGTCAATATACGGACAATCATTGGCATTTTCTTTATCATAAAGCCGTTCAGCTCTATCCCTTCATATCCGGCTTCCTTCATGGCCCGTAGGGTTTCCCTTGCCTTCTTCTCTGTTCCCAGTACAGTTCTAAGTTGAAATTGCTGGACTGCTTTTACTGTCATATGATCTCAACCTCTTTTCTCCTTATTATTTTTTTACTTCCCGGCAGCTGCCACAGGCAGCACAAACATAAGCGGGAAGAAAGCTACTAAAAAATATTCCAGCTATATGAAAGCTTTAATTTATCAGGAATCTTGCTTTATAAATTGTCCTATGTAAAGCTAATTTCTAACATATTTTTCATCCGGTTATGCTATAATAATCCTAACCAAACACAAACCAGAGGGCAACTATTATGAAAAAAATGCTTATGATCGGAACAGGCGGCACCATCGCCTCTAAAGCCACAGACAGCGGTTTACAGCCACAGATGGACTTAAGTGAAATTCTTAGCTATGTACCTGAAGTTTTTCAGCTCTGCCAGGTTGATACCTATCAGCTCTGCAATATTGACAGCACTAATATGTCCCCTAAGATATGGGTCTCCCTCGCCGCCACGATTGAAAATAACTATAATAGCTACGACGGCTTTGTCATCTGCCACGGTACCGATACCATGGCCTATACGGCTGCGGCCCTTTCCTATATGGTTCCGGATTCCCCGAAGCCAATTGTTATTACCGGGGCACAGCGTCCGATTAACAGGGAGGTCACCGACTCCAAAACCAACCTGCTCGACAGCTTTTTGTATGCCGCTTCCGATACGGCCTGCGGTGTACAGATCGTATTTAACGGCAAAGTGATTCTTGGAACACGCGCCAGAAAAACCCACTCCAAGAGCTTTCAGGCATTTTCCAGCATTAATTATCCCTATCTGGCGATTATACAGGATAAACACCTGATCCAGTATATCCACCAGCCTAAGAAGGATACCCCCGTCTTCTACCATAAATTGAATCCGAAGGTATGCCTGTTTAAGCTGACTCCCGGCGTTGATTCCGATATCCTGGGCTATATGCTGGAGAAAAATGATGCCGTCATAATAGAAAGCTACGGCGTCGGAGGGATCCCCTCGTCACCGGAAAACCGTTATTTCGACATCATCCAGGACGGAACCAGAAAGGGTAAGACCCTGGTCATGACCACCCAGGTTCCCAACGAAGGCAGTGATATGGCTGTGTATATGGTCGGAAACGAATTAAAGAGCCAGGTTAGGATTATGGAGGCCTATGACATGACATCCGAGGCGGTGGTATGCAAATTGATGTGGATCCTCGGACAAACCAAGGATCCGGAGGAAATACAGAGGTTATTTTATACTACCGTAAGTAATGATTTCCTGTATTAAGCCTGCTTCCTCCTTATTTTGGCTCCTTTCGGCCAAATCATTCCGGTTTCTTAATCTGCTGCAGCGCGGCATTCAATGCTTTTACCTGCTCCGGTTGTATCATATCCCTTACCTGCTTAAGCATATTTTCGAGAGTCGTCTTCATCATTATTTTCTGCAGGTTGGGATTGTCCTTTACGCTCTCGGCCACATCCCCCCGGCTGGCGGTGGTCTGTGACATCAGCTGTCCCAACAGGATACCTGCCTGGGGATGTGCCCCCAGCTCTCCCAAGGTGTCCTTGATAGAGAAATAGCCTTGTTTAAAATCCTCCTTGTCAAACCAGTTAATAATGTCCCCACCTTTTGCAAACATATATTCCTCATTTGGCTGCATAACCTTGCGCAGTGTAATCATACTTGAGTATTCCTCCGCTTTTGCTTCAATAGCATGCCCGCCATGGATAGGCACCTGGAATTTAAATATATATTTGCCCTGCTGCTCGGCAAACAGCTTGTTATCCACGTATAGGGAGACTGTATTTTGATTGGAATATACGGTGATCTCTGTGACATCCTCTGCCCTGTCCACATAGCGGCTGCCGCAAAGATGCACAAAGGGTTCTTTGCTCCAATGTGCTTTATACAAATAAAAAGCATCCTTTTTTATCTTACGGTCCATGGTGACCAGACCTTTTTGGTTTATACCGTGCTCTCCGCCTTCATCACGCCCATCTGCTGCAAAATCAAACATATTCCACACATGGGTTGCCCAAAGGTAGGGCCGCTCATTAATCATTTTCAGGATATGTTCATGATATACCCTTTGATAGGTCTCTGTATAGTCTCCCCGCTCCGGCCCCGCCGTCTGGAAACGTGGGTTTGCGTCTGCGCCGTATTCGGAAAACCCGATGCAACGCTTCGGATACCTGGTGTGGTATTCATCAAAAAAAGAATCATTTTCTTCAAGCTCACCCACATACCAGCCATAATAAAGGTTATAGCTGTTTAAGTCCGGAATTTCAAGCAGTGGGCTCTCAATCTCCAGCATGAACACATCTGCCAAAGTAGTGGGACGCGTCTTATCGAGGAAATGGCATAAATCATTCAATAGGCGGTGATTTTCAAGCAGATCCTCCGTCACGCCGCCGGCTGCAGTGATTTCGTTTGAAAGCCCCCAGCAAACAATGGACGGGTGGTTGTAGCATTGGACGATAAGCTCTTTCATTTGGCTGAGCGTATTTTCACGCCCCCTTGGCATATGCTTTGTGATATATGGAATTTCCGCCCACACCACCATGCCGGCCTCATCACACAGGTCATAAAAATACTGGTCGTGCTGATAGTGTGCCAGACGGATTGTATTGGCGCCGATTTCCTGTATGATTGCCATATCCTCCTGATGCATGGCGGGTGTTAGCGCATTACCTGCACCGGCACGGTCTTGATGGCGCGATACGCCGCGCAGGGGATAGCTGCGGCCGTTGAGGAAGAACCCCTGCTCCGGGTCAAAGGTAAAGCTGCGGCAGCCAAAGCGCGCGCTGATCTTATCCTCAGGCAGCTCAGCAACGGCGGTATAAAGAAACGGGTCATCCACACCGGCCCACAGGTGGACATTTTCTATGGTAAACACTGCTTGTGCGTGCCCCTTTTGCACGTAAGCTGTCTGATTCCTGCCATCAAGGGTTATGGCAACGGAGCCAGGATCTCCTTTAACCCAGACATCCACCGTCACCTGTGCATTTGCCCCCTCCACCACCGGGGTAATCTTTATGCCCTTACTCCCGTAGTAGTCCAGGGCAAAATGGCATTCAGGAACCGTGATAAGGTTCACTGTGCGGTATAAACCGCCATAGAAGGTAAAATCCGCCTTTTGGGGGTATACATAGTCATTGTCTGAATTGTCCACAGAAACAGCCACCGTGTTTTTCTCCAGTAAGTAATCTGTAATATCTACGCGGAAGGTGGAATACCCTCCCTCGTGCCTCGCAAGCTTTGTTCCATTGAAATATACCTCTGCCGTCATGGCAGCACCGTTAAACTCAAGGTAAGCCCGCCCGTCTTCGGACAGCTCCGGACGTGCCAGCCTGCATACATACCAGCAGGTGCCACGGTAATAGTCATTTCCCCCGTCCTGGCCATCAACAGCGTTCCAGGTATGGGGCAATGTGACCGGCACACCTTTTTCCACTAAAGCCTGCCCGGCACCTTCCGCCTCCTTAATAAAAGTCCATTGGTCAAGATTGATATTTTTGCGCATGTGATTATCTCCTTATGTAATATTTAAAGTAGGTAATTGCGAAACTCAGAAGCTCCACCCAATTGTATGAAAATTTCACCGACTATACAGCTCCGCAATTACGTATGTTTTAAGCAGAGGAAACAGGCGGAAAAGCTATCCTCTCCGCCTGTTTCCTCATTAGATTATTGGTTGGCTTCCTCCATTTCCTTTACCACATTAAGCGGATAGAAACGATATACAAAGATAGCAAGTGCGGCGAAAATAGCCGGAACCAATCCGCTGGCCACCATGAACCAGGTGAGCATTGAAGGGATTCGGCTCAGATCACCGGCATAGTTACC
>JARKQP010000871.1 GCA_029974875.1 Mobilitalea sp. | reverse complement strand
ACCCTTCGCCTACTTCTGCTCCCCCTATGGAACCCTCTCAACCTGACGAAGATACCACGGATGAGTTGGTCATTCAAGTCAGTGACGGAAAAAACCTAGTTACCTTCCAATTGAATGACTCAAAAGCCGCAAAAGAGCTTTATGACCAGCTTCCTTTGTCTCTGGAGGTTGAAGATTACAGCAACAACGAAAAAATCTTCTATCCTCCAGAAGCACTGGATGTCAGCGATACCCCAAGAGCCGGCGGAGAGGTAGGAACACTAGCATATTATGCACCATGGGCAGATGTAGTCATGTTTTTCGGTAGCTACAGCCCCAACAATAGCCTGTATGAGTTGGGACAGGCAACATCCGGCAATGAACAAATCCAGTCATTGGAAGGCACGATTACAATTGAAGCAGTTCTCTAAATCATTATGACCATTATTAATACAGAAAAATTATTAGAGGCAATATCATTTTTACCAAGCCCTCCAACTAGATATTTAATTACCAGTCCATTGCGGACATTTAATATGCCATCTATGAATTAGTTTTAGATGATGAAGCTATACTAATGAATGTAGAGTCTATAGTTTATCAGGAGGTCGCAAGATGGCAGATAATAATAAAATGAAAAGTACAAAGAATAATAAAAAGGAAGACGGAACCTTTCATTCCAAACACATTAAGCATGATCCCCAGGCTGAAAGTGCCCGTGCGGTGTTTGGACTTCAGGGAGATAATTATCAAAACAATAAGAAGTAGAAGGAAATGCCCCAGAAAATTACTTCCTGGGGCATTTCCTTTTTATAGGCGCAAATAATTGGAATAAGCTTATTTCATCAAATTACCTGTAATCGGCTAACTACTAATTTGCTTTACTTTTTGCAGCTGCCCTTTGAATTGCCTTTACGACCTCAACAATCGGAATAACACTGATGGCCAGCAGCATTGCAATAGCGTACTCTGTTAAGCTGATATGCTCAAAATCAAAGATTTCACGGAAGAACGGAATATAAATTACTGCTGTCGTAAGCACAAAGCTGATTACCATCGCCCCGATCAACGTCATATTCCGGGTGTTCATACGGAAGATTGTACCCCTCTGGCTTCTCATATTAAAGCTGTGGAAGATTTCTGCCATACTCATCGTTAAGAATGCCATCGTCATACCATCCGCACTGTTAACGAATTCCCACCTTCCGGATTCTATGAAATGTCCGATCAAATACGCGGCCAAGGTGAGCACACTAACCATGGCTCCCTGATATATTACGTCAAAGCCAACACCGCCGGAGAAAATTCCTTCCCTGGAGGATCTGGGCTTACGTTCCATTAAGTCCTTTTCTCCCTTTTCCATGCCTAAGGCAAGGGCAGGGAAGCAGTCTGTAATTAAGTTAATCCATAAAATATGCACCGGCTTCATAACTGTAAAGCCTAATACGGTAGCAATGAAAATGGAAAGCACTTCACTTAAATTGGAAGACAATAGGAACTGGATTGCCTTACGGATATTGTCATAAATACGTCTTCCCTCTTCCACCGCAGATACGATGGTGGCAAAATTATCATCTGCAAGTACCATATCAGCAACGTTTTTCGTAACGTCAGTACCGGTGATACCCATACCGACACCGATATCCGCACTCTTGATGGAAGGCGCATCATTGACGCCGTCACCGGTCATTGCCGTTATCATGTCTTTCTTCTTCCACGCATTTACGATACGTACCTTATGCTCCGGCTGAACACGTGCATATACTCCATAATTTTGGATTGTCCTGTCCAGCTCTTCATCGGATATCTCATTTAACTGTGCACCTGTGATTGCCTGGTTAGAGCTATCTATAATTCCGATCTCCGTCGCAATGGCTACCGCCGTATCCCTATGGTCACCAGTGATCATAATCGGACGGATTCCCGCCGTGCGGCATTCCTTGATGGCATCAATTACCTCCGGCCGTACCGGATCTATCATACCGGTCAGGCCGATAAATACCAGGTCATGCTCCAGGCTTTCCGGTGAGAATTCGGCGGGCATCTCCCTATGGTTATAACAGGCTGCTGCCAGAACACGGAGAGCCTTATCCGCCATTCTCTTATTCTCTTTTAAAATTTGTGCACGCTTCTCTTCCGTCATAGGACGTATCTCACCGCCCTCAAGGTAAGAGGTACATAAGCGGAGCACCTCATCCGGTGCGCCCTTTGTAAACTGGATAATTTCTTCCCCGTCCCGGTGCACTGTAGACATCATCTTACGGCTGGAATCAAAGGGTGCCTCACCAACACGGGGATATGCCTTCTTCAATTCCGGTTTTAAAAGCTTTAATTTTGCTGCATAATTTACCAACGCACATTCTGTCGGCTCACCGACTGCTGACCCATTCTCCAGCTCAGCATCACAGCATAGGGCCATTGCCTTCGCAAGCAGGGCCTCGTCAGCTGCATAATGATCCACTACGGTCATTTTGTTCTGGGTCAGGGTACCTGTCTTGTCGCTACAGATAATCTGGGTACATCCCAGGGTCTCAACTGCAGTCAGACGGCGGATCACGGCATTACGCTTACTCATGTTCGTAACACCGATGGAAAGAACAATGGTTACTACCGCCGCAAGTCCCTCGGGAATCGCAGCAACCGCCAGGCTTACCGCTACCATGAAGGTTTCCAGGATAACCTCTCCGCTAAAATCGCCGGAGCGGATTAAGCTAAAGGCAAAGATGAAGATACAAATACCGATAACAAGGATACTGAGTATCTTGCTAAGCTGCTTTAATTTAATCTGCAGCGGTGTTTCATTTTCCTGTGTATGGGCAATGGCATCCGCAATCTTACCCATCTCGGTATCCATTCCGGTTGCAACCACCACTGCCTTTCCACGGCCATATACGACGGTACTTCCCATATACGCCATGTTCTTTCTGTCTCCCAGGGAAACTTCCTTTTCCCCGCTCTTTAAGGAAAGCAATTGCATTATCTTATTGACAGGAACAGATTCACCTGTAAGTGCCGCTTCCTCGATCTTTAAGCTTGCACTTTCAAAAATACGGCAATCCGCCGGCACTGCATCTCCTGCTTCCAGAAGAACTACATCACCTACTACCAGTTCCTCACTCTTAACATTCTTTATACTGCCGCCACGTAATACCTTGCTGGTGGCAGCCGCCATCTCCTGCAGTGCCTCGATTGCTTTCTCTGCTTTATTCTCCTGGTAAACGCCCAAAACAGCATTTACGATAACCACGAAGAGAATAATGAAAACATCGGCAAAGGATTCCCCTGCATAAAGGGATGTCAGCCCGGAAATCAATGCAGCTGCGAGTAAGATAATGATCATCGGGTCAGTCAATTGGGACAGAAAACGCTTAATTAAGCCGTCCTTCTTAGCCTCTGCCAATTTGTTCTTCCCGTTCTTCTCCAACCGAAGCCCTGCTTCTGAATCGGATAGCCCTGTTGTTTCGCTGTTCACAGCTTTTAATACCTCTTCCACTTGCTCAAGATAGTACTTCATGCGCGAATATTCCTTTCCTTTCATCTTATAATTTGAACCGTTTACCAACACTTTGCCTACACTAAAAAAGACTCACATAAAACCTATTCATCATAAAATAAGTTTTACATGAGTCTTGTTCTTTCCGGATAAGCCAGACTGGTTAGGTCTTGTTGTTGACTTAGCCACGCTCTTCGCGCGAACTACTCCCCCACGGTTCGATTCATTAAAAGAGGTTCCAGGAACCTGCTTTTAACTATGTATCAAAAAAGCTTTTAAAAAGCTTTTTGAAACCCTGTATTTAATTGTTACTTCTAAGGTAGAATGATACCATACCTTTTTGGGAAAAGCAATTAAAACTTTATAAAATAGACAAAAAACAAATTAAAATTAGGTTAAATTATACAAATAAATTAGAAAATTTTTCTTACTGTTCCTTTTGTTAACATTGGGTTAACATTACTGCTTTATTCTTGCAAATACTATAATAAACTTAGAAGGAGGAACATTAGATGAATGCATTACCAGCTTCACTCCATGAAAAAAAATTCCATTTCAGCTTCAATTCCGTACAAGAGAAATTGTCAAATTCCCGGTTTAATTCTATTAAATTTAAATTTATCGCAGCAATTGTAATCGTACAGCTCTTTACCGCACAAATTGGACAAGGTGTAAATTTCGCTTTAAGCAAAAGCTTTTCCGCCTTAAAGCAGGTGGGTATGGATACCAGAATTTTTGACGGCAATGTTGGTATCTATGTCGCTTCCGGCTTAAACCTTATCATCACCGTACTGATTATAGCATTACTTTACAATCTCCTTATCTCAAACCGGCTTAAGAAGGTCTTTTCCTTCGCAGAGCGGCTTGGCAATGGTGACCTGTCCTATGAGCTAAAATTCAGGGGCAACGACGAGATCAGCCATTTAGGTAAGTCCCTCGACCGTGCAAATGCTAATATGAAGGAGTTATTATCTGAGATTGAAGCTATTTCTGGGACAATCACTAAGTCCAGCCACGAATTATTGGCTTCCACCCAGGATTCCTCCAGCAGCATTACTACAATCTACTCCACCTCCACCATGCTTTCAGAAGACGCTACCGAGCTGATGTTTACTACGCAAAGTGCAAATGATAACATCGGGAAAATTCTTGGAACAAAAGATACCCTGGCCCAAGAGGTAGTATCTGCCCTAAACACTTCAAATGAAATGGAAACACGGGCAACACAAATGAAGCTCCGGGTTGCTGATTCTTTAAGAAAGGCTGATCTAACCTATCATGAAAAGCAGGAAAAAATCCTTAACGCCATCGAGGCAGGAAAAGTGGTAGAGGATATCACCATTTTCTCTGATACCATTAAGGGCATCGCTTCCCAGACCAACCTCCTTGCATTAAATGCTTCCATCGAAGCGGCAAGGGCGGGCGAACAGGGAAAGGGCTTTTCCATTGTAGCGGATGAGGTGCGGAAATTAGCCATCCAGTCAACAGATGCCATCTCTAATGTAGAGCATTTGATTGTCCAATTAAGAGAGGTTTTTGATAATCTGACCAAAAGCTCCCAGGATATCTTAGGGTATATTGATACCGATGTACGCTCAGATTATGAATTAATGATCCAAACCGGCGACCACTATCAAAAGGATGCCAAATTAATACATAAGCTCTCCTCCGGGATAAATAATTCCACCACTTTAATCAGCTCTTCCCTTGATGAGATTAACAAGGCAATTAATGTTGTCGTGAATGCCTCGGAGAAAACCTCCTGCTATTCAGAAGAGATCAACACCAGCTTATCCCATATCGGGAAAATCATGGAGGAGGTCTCAAAATCCATGGAGGTCCAAAACAGCATGACAAACCAATTATCCGATTCCATGAAGCGTTTTACCCTGTAAAGCCTCATGATTGTACTAACAGCTCCCTCAGGCCCTCTACCAAATGAAGTGGAATGCTATATACGGTAACCGGCTTTAAAATATCCAGACGGAAGATGCTCATTAAGGATTTTCCGTCTATGCAGCTGTCACCGGATACCATAAATACATCATTTGCTATATGGCTGACAACATTGAGGTAGATATTTATTTTTTGATAAGAATCAATCAAGATTTTTATTGATACCAATTCCTCCTGGTCATGTTGATTACACATTGAAAAATCACACTCCTAACACCTGAAAACAATTGCGTAAAATTCTGTCTATGATATAATTATAGATATTCTATATGATTTTAACAGTGGGTTTTCTTATCTGGATATGTGATTTTCTCAGGAGGATTGATTTATGAAGCCAAACAAAAATTTAGGTTCTATCGTCACAGTCACAGCTGACTCAGCAAAAAGTAAATTTTCCGCTTCAACGGTTATGTCTAAAACCTTACTTAGCTATAACCAAAAAATCTCGCAGAATATCTATCGAATAGACCGTCTTGACCATTTATCTGCCGAGTTTGCACCAAATGCAAATATTTATATACTGGCCCATGATGTATCCTCTGATTTTCCCTCCCATGTGCATAATTACTCTGAAATAGCCTATGTATGTCAGGGAGGGATTTTAAATATTGTTGATGATAACAGATTTTATATGTCAACCGGCGACCTGGCGATTCTGAATCCATGTGCAGTTCATGAAATTAAATATACCTTCCCCGATACCTTGATTATTAATATCTGCCTAAAGGATTCTGTTTTTCATAAGACCTTAAAAAGCTTTTATGGGGATGATAATTTCATCTCGAAATTTTTTAGAAACGAAGCCTCGCATAAAACCAATTACATGTTTTTTTCCCTTGGACATAATTTAAATGCCCAGGCAATACTGTCTGACCTGATTCAGGAATACACTGACTCCGGATTTCAGCAATCCTTTGCCGTAGAAGCATATCTCCTGCTATTATTTACGCAGCTGATAAGAGTTAATTCTTATAGCTACTACGGTATTGATGACCATACTTTAAAGCTTATCAACTATATCCGTACCCACTGCCTGCACAAGACTTTAGGAGAAATGGCTTCAGACTTAGGGTATAACTCCAACTATCTTACCACTTATATTA
The DNA here is from genome assembly GCA_029974875.1 of Mobilitalea sp. The sequence goes on along the minus strand of JARKQP010000871.1, from coordinate 3,158 downwards.
AAAAGCATACGGGTAAAAATTGCAGTACCATCATTCAGGAAGCCCGCTTGAATGAAGCAGTACGATTGTTGGAAAACTCAGGCTTAAATGTATATGATATTGCGGAGGAGTGCGGATATACCAGCGCCAGCCATTTTTTCCGTATATTTAAGCAAAAATATAATCTCACTCCCAAGGAATACCGTATGCAGGCTTTACGCTAACACGAAAGCAATTGCCACACATTAACATTGATAAAGGAAATTGAGATAAAATTATCATTAATTTAGCTGAAATTTCATTGACAATTCCTAGAGGATATACTATATTAGTATATAATAGGAATGAGTATCATAATTGTATTTAAAGGTCTAACATAAAAGTTTTAAGACTACAATACAATAGTATCATATTTCTAAAGGAGCTCAGAGTATTAATAATTAGGAATGTAAAAACTTAAGGAGGACTGTTATGGCGGGTCATTGGACAGAAAACGAAGCAACATTAAGTGAGGCAACAAAAAATATCTCACGTGCAGTTAAAACTTTAATGGAAGAATTAGAAGCCACTATGTTTTACCAGCAGCGCGTGGATGTAACGAATGATACGGAGTTGAGGGAGATCATGGCCCACAACCGGGATGAGGAAATCGAGCACGCTTGTATGACCCTGGAATGGCTTAGACGCAATATGGAAGGCTGGGATAAGGAGCTTAGGACTTATCTCTTTAGTGAAGGCAGCCTTCTTGAGGTGGAAGGACAGGCGGAGGCTGTGGAAGCCGGGGCAGCAGGTGGCGAAAGTCTTAATATCGGCAGTTTAAAATAAGGAGGATTACATATGTATAGAAATTTGGCGCCAATCAGTAAAAATGCATGGGATCAGATTGATGCAAGGGCAAAAGAGGTTCTTATTTCAACCCTGACAGCTAGAAAAGCTGTTCATGTTGCCGGCCCAAAAGGCCCGGAGTATGTTGTATATAACCACGGAAGACTGGGCGGGGTATCCGAAAGCAACGGAGTATCCTATGCCAGCTATCAGGTTACACCCCTGGTAGAAACACGGATTGAATTTAAGCTTAGCCGGTGGGCACTGGATAATGCGGTGCGTGGGGATAAGAACATTGATTTCTCTAACCTGGAAGCAGCTGTAAAGGAAGCAGCCCTCTTTGAGGAACGGGCAATTTATGAGGGATTATCCGAAGGAAATATCCAGGGGCTGTTGAAGGTTTCCGACACCTCATTAAAGCTGGGGGATACGGCTTCAGCCATTAAGAAAAGTGTGGCAGAAGGTCTTCTTAAGCTTCGGAATGCATATGCGTTGGGACAAATAGACTTGATCGTATCCCAGGAATTATATGCCAAGCTATGGTCAATTGAAAGCCAGACCCCTCTTGTGAAGGCACTGGAGGATATGATTTCAGGAAAAGTGATAGCATCCGAGGTTATAAAGGGAGCGATTTTACTTCCCCATGACCATGAAAATCTTGAATTGGTATTAGGTGATGATTTTACCCTTGGCTATCAGGAACACGACCAAAAGGAAGTGACCTTCTTTATTAAGGAGTCCTTTACCTTCCAGATTACCGATGAGAGTTTGGTTGTCCGGTTTGAAGAGTAAGAGTGTATCCAACTGGCTATCCATAGAATTTGATATTTTTTCATAGCAAAAATCTGTGTGAAGTTTATTTTGAGAATTTATATTTGAGAATTTACATTTGAAAATTTATAAAGGAAACGGCCTTTGCTATTCAACATATCATGCTGAATAGCAAAGGCCGTTTTCTATGAATTCATCCCGCAGCTCCGGCCAGTTATTCAGAATACGCCGAACTAGCCTAGAAAGGGTGCTATTACCTTTAAGTCCTCGCTGATGACAAGCGGTGCACCGGTCTGGGCCTGAACCTCTTCTACGGTCACACCTTCTGCGATTTCCTTCAGGACAAAGCCGCGTTCATCAATTTCAATCACCGCCAGCTCTGTAATCACCATATGGATCTTATTCACGGCCGTTGCCGGAAGTGAAATACGCTGCACCAGCTTGGGCTCTCCCTTTGCTGTATGGGTTGTCGCAATAATTACTTTTTTTGCACCTACAACGAGATCCATCGCCCCGCCCATACCAGGTACCATCTTGCCGGGTACGATATGGCTTGCAAGGGTTCCGGTCTCATCCACCTGAAGGGCACCGAGGATTGTTACATCCACATGTCCTCCCCTGATAATTCCAAAGGAAGTGGCGCTGTCAAAATAGCAGGCACCTGGCAGTACATTTACAAACTGGTTACCGGCATTTACGATATCCTTGTTTTCGGTACCCGGTGCAGATAATCCCCCCATACCAAGAATTCCGTTTTCTGACTGAAGAACAATGTGGACATCCTTTGGGAGATAGTTTGACACTAACGTCGGGAGCCCGATTCCAAGATTAACTACGTCACCGTCATTAATCTCCTGTGCCGCCCTGTATGCAATAATATCCTTTGCGCTAGCCATTAAACCTCACCTCCTACGATATAGTCAACAAAGATTCCCGGTGTCATAACATAATTGGGATCCAGCTCTTCAATTTCAACAATCTTTTCCGCTGCCACAATAACGGTTTTTGCCGCCGTTGCCATCATCGGATTAAAATTTTTCGTAGTTGCATTGTAATATACATTGCCTGCTTTATCTACAATGCTCCCCCTGATTAGGGCTACATCTGCCTTTAATGGCATCTCGATCAGATAGTCAATTCCGTTTAAATTGATTTTTTGCTTTCCATTCTCAATCTCTGTTCCAACACCGGTCGGTGTGAGGACACCGCCAAGGCCTGCTCCGCCGGCACGGATCATCTCAGCTAAAGAGCCCTGGGGCACTAAGGTCACCTCCAGCTCTCCTGCCGTCATCTGCGCCCCGGTCTCCGGGTTTAAACCGATATGGGATGCAATAAGATGCTTTATCAGCCTGGCTGAAATCAGCTTTCCTATTCCCTTTCCCGGAACACCTGTATCATTGGCAATCACGGTTAAATCCTTGATTCCCCTTGCCACTATTTCATCCATTAATATTTCAGGCGTACCGCAGGACATAAATCCACCGATCATTACGCTATCCCCGTCATGAACCTTGCCGATTGCCTCTTCCACTGAAATTATCTTGTTTTTCATTCCTGACTACATTCCTCCTACTCTGCGCAAT
>JARKQP010000857.1 GCA_029974875.1 Mobilitalea sp. | reverse complement strand
CGTAAGAAGGGCTTTGACGAGGAAATTGCAGCAAGCTATCCGAATATTACGATTGCAGAATCCCAGACCGGAGATTTTACCAGGGCACAGGGCAAGGAGGTTATGGAAGCCTTCTTAAAGACACATAATGATATCAAGGGAGTATATGCACATAATGACGACATGGCTCTTGGAGCAATCGAAGCAATTAAGGAAGCCGGATTAAAGCCGGGCGTAGATATTAAGGTTGTTTCCATCGACGGTGTAAAGGCGATTTTTGAAGCTATGGTAGCCGGAGAAGCCAACTGTACCGTAGAGTGTAATCCTCTGCTTGGGCCCCTTCTCTTTGAAACAGCTGCTAAGTTAAAGGCTGGCGAAGAAGTAGAAAAATGGGTTAAATCAGTGGACGGAGTATTTACTTCGGACATGGCGGCAGATGTAATCGGTGACCGTAAGTATTAATTCATGAATTGAATCCGCTCCATGTGATATGGGGCGGATTTTTTGGGAAAATGAGGAAGGAGGAAAGATTGTGGATAATGATAAAATATTGTTGGGCATGAGTAATATTTCCAAGTCCTTCGGAAAAGCAGTGGTTGCCCTGGATGATGTACAGCTAAGCCTCCGCCAGGGAGAAATCCTTGCTTTGCTGGGAGAAAACGGAGCCGGGAAATCTACGCTGATTAAGGTTCTTACCGGAGTAGAGGAACGGGACTCGGGGAAGGTGTTACTGGATGGAAAGGAAATTCACCCGAAGTCGACCTATGAAGCCCAGCTTGAGGGCATATCCACTGTATATCAGGAGGTAAACCTTTGCCCGAATCTTTCGGTCGCAGAAAATATATACATCGGCAGGGAGCCAAGGACAAAATTTGGAGGAATTGATTGGAGAACCATTAATAGGAAAGCGGAAGCCTTGCTGGAACGGTTTGACCTGAAGCTGAATGTAGCGAAAAAGCTGGATAACTACTCTGTGGCAATCCAGCAGATGGTGGCCATTGCAAGAGCCAGTGATATTGATGCCAGGGTCCTGATCCTGGATGAGCCTACGAGCAGCCTGTCAACGGTAGAGGTAGATAAGCTGTTTGAGATCATGAGGAAGCTGCGGGATGAGGGAATGGGAATTATCTTTGTAACGCATTTTTTGGATCAGGTATATCAGATTACAGACCGGATCACCGTGCTGAGAAATGGCAGGTATGTCGGAACCTATGAAACGGCAGAGCTTCCCCGGGTACAGCTGGTTGCAAAAATGATCGGCAAGGATTATGCCAGCCTGAATGAATCCGTGGTAGCAGGGCAGCTGGAGGATGGTGAGGCAAAAAAAGGTGAGCCTTTTATTGAGCTGGACGGAGTATATGGACATGGAACGGTCAAGAATTTTAACTTAAAGATTTCAAAGGGTGAAGTGCTTGGACTTTCCGGCCTGCTTGGATCAGGACGTTCGGAGACGGCACGTATTCTTTTTGGTGTTGATGCGGTGGCACAGGGTGAACTGAGGCTGAAGGGGGCGAAGACCCACTTTACATCGCCGCTGGATGCGATCCGGAGCGGTATTGCTTTCTGTCCTGAAAATAGAAAAACAGAAGGAATAATTGGAGATTTGTCAATACGGGAAAACATAGTCCTGGCCTTACAGAGCAAAAAAGGACTTTTTCATAAAATACCCAGAAAAGAGGCACAAAGGATTGCAGAGGAATATATTGGGAAGCTGGAGATTAAGACGCCGGGTGCGGATCAGCTGATTAAGAACCTGAGCGGAGGGAACCAGCAAAAGGTTATCCTGGCCAGATGGCTTGCCACGAATCCGGAATTTCTGATGCTGGATGAGCCGACCAGGGGTATCGACATAGGCACGAAGGCCGAGATCCAGAAGATCATTGTCGAGCTTGCAGGCCAGGGTATGGCGGTACTTTTCATTTCCTCCGAAATAGATGAAATGCTCCGTTGCTGCAGGTGCATGATGGTACTGCGGGATATGGAATGCGTGGGGGAATTGTATGGAAAAGAGATTTCAGAGGAAACGATTATGCATATTATGGCAGGAGGTGAACATTGATGAGAGAAAGATACCATAAACTATCCCAGAAGCAGGCCTTCTGGCCAATCGTGATCTTTTTTGTCATCCTGCTGTTTAATGCTATATTGACAAAGGGACAGTTTTTTGAGCTTTCCATTGTCGATGGGCATTTGTATGGAAGGATCATTGACATTTTCCGGAACGGAAGCAAGCTGATGATACTTGCTGCGGGAATGACCATGGTGCTTGGTACAGGGGGGACGGATATTTCTGTCGGTTCTGTTATGGCCATCAGCGGAGCGGTTGCCTGCAGTATCATTAATGGGAATCTTCTCCCCCAGGCGGGAGGAAATGTGGGCGTGGCAATCCTCCTGGCAATTCTGGCAGGTATTGTCTGCGGTCTTTGGAATGGCTTCTTAGTGTCAAAGATTAAGATACAGCCCATTGTGGCAACCATGATTTTACTTGTGGCAGGACGCGGTATTGCCCAGTTAATTACCAATGGCAAGATTATAACCATTAACTCCGAGGCCTACTATTTTATCAATGGCGGTTATATTCTCGGCCTGCCGTTCCCGTTATACATTGTGATCTTCCTGGTAGGCCTGCTGCTGCTCTTTGTTACGAAGACGGCCTTCGGATTGTTTATGGAGTCCATTGGATGTAATCCGGTGGCTTCCAAGTTCGCCGGTATTAAGGTGGATCTTTACCTGCTTGGTATTTATACGGTATCGGGTGCCTTTGCGGCGGTTTCAGGCTTGATTGACAGTGCCGGCATCAAGGGGGCCGACTGTAATAACAGCGGCTTAAATATTGAGCTGGACGCCATTCTTGCGGTTGCCATTGGCGGCACAAACCTGATGGGAGGACGTTTTTCCATTTTCGCAAGCGTAGTGGGAGCCTTGATCGTACAAAGCATTACGACCACCGTATTGGCCCTGGGAGTACCGGCGGCGTACATAAGAGTGCTAAAGGCGGCTTTAATTATTGTGATCTGCCTGTCCCAGTCAAGACAGTTTAAGGAATCCGTGGCAAGGATCTTCAAGGGCAGAAGGGCGGTGGAGGAAGCATGAAAAACGCTAAAAAACGATCCATCAACAATATTTCCCTGCTGATCACGGTGGTGTTATTTGTACTGATGTTCATCTTTGGGGCGGTGAGGTATGACAGCTTTTTATCCA
>JARKQP010000828.1 GCA_029974875.1 Mobilitalea sp. | reverse complement strand
ACTGGGTCCGCCGTTTGTCAGGATATATGCCTGGGTAAACACTTGAAAAGAATTTATTATAGCCATTATTGTATTAAAAAATATAGTGGGTGTCATCATTGGTATAGTTATATGAAACAGCTTATGCATTGAATTCCCGCCGTCCACATCAATAGCTTCATAGTATTGCCTTGGTATCCCCTGCAGACCTGCCAAAAATATTACCATTGTGCCTCCCGTGCCCCACAGGCCTATCATAACAATGGTAGGTATAACAGTTTTCTCGGAAAAAAGCCACATTCCTTTGGGAAGACCTATGCTCTCAAGAAATGAGTTCACCAATCCGAAATCCGGGTTAAGAATCCACAACCACACCATGGAAGTTGCGACTACGGGTACAATGGATGGGAGATAATAAATAGCACGCAAAATGCTTCTGAATTTAAGATCATTATTTAAAAGCAGAGCTAATGTAAAAGCAAAAATTATTGTTGCAGGTACATTAAGCAGAGTATAATAAGCTGTTGCTTTCAATGATTTAAAGAAAAACAGATCATTTCCTGAAAGCATCTTGATATAATTATCAAATTTAACAAACTTAGGTGCGCTAAAAACACCGTAATCCGTAAAGCTAAAGAATAAGCTTGCAATCATAGGAATAAAGGTGAATATCGCAAAACCTAAAATTGCAGGTAAGGAGAATAATACTCCGGCTACCGATTCTTTTGACAAGCTTTTTTTCTGCTTTAGATGTATGGATTCTACTGATGCAGTCCGACCTAACATGATTTACCTCCTCATATGCTAGAGCACTTAAATTAATAGACTAATTAGGATTAACCCAATCAGTCTATTAATTTATAGTTAAAATAATAGTTCGATATATTGCAAATCCTTATTAACGTTCTCTCTTGCCCTGTACTAAGTCAGCTACCTTAGGTTCACACTCTTTCAGTGCATCGGCTGCTGTTTTTTCACCTATCCATACTTTATCAAGGGCCGGATTTACTACGTCCATTATCTTGTTAAAGTTCTTTACAGTACCTGTAGGAGTTGGAACACCATTGTTCAAGAGCATTCCTATAACTGCTTCCTGGTATTTGGACGAATGAGCAGGGTTGCCTTTTATCCACTGGTCTAAAAGTTCAGGCTTTGTGAGCCAATCCTTAACAACAGGCATCAGTGTACCATTGGTATATTGCTCGAGATTCTGTGCAGGATCATTAACGAATTTCAAATATTCAAAAGCGGCTTCAGGACTCTTTGAATCTGCGAATACACTGAACATACCTGTAACAGCCTGAGTCTTCACATATTTCATCTTAGGAAGTGAGCCTACTTCAAAATTAACCTTTGAATTTCCAAGACTGTTATGGCACCATTGTCCTTCTATTACCATAGCCACCTTCTTGGTTTGAAGTGCTATATCCATACCTGGCATGCCTTTTTCACTTGTCGCATTTGGTGATACATGATGTACATTGATGAGGTCTGCAAGCTTCTGTATACCTTCTGCTGCTTCAGGCTGGGATAATCCGAATTTACCGTCATCTGTCACGAAGTCTCCGCCATTTGCATATACGAAGTTACCCCATAACCCCCACCATTTAGGGAAAGTAATACCATATTGCTTTATGTCCTTAGCATTGAAGCCCGGGTCTGCAGCATTTTTACCGCTGCCGTCCAAAGTCAGCTTCTTAGCAACTTCAACAAATTTGTCCCATTCCCATGCTTGCTCGGGATTTGCCGGAGGAGTTTCTGCACCAGCCTTTGCAAACATTTCAGGGTTATAGTAAAGGTTGAACATTTCTATACCATAACCTATACCTATGATGGTGTCTTTATCAGTTTTATAATATGCTTCCGGAATATAGGAATCAATGGTTACTTCTTTGTCGGAATCCAGTAACTTTTTAAGATTATACAGCTTGCCTTGCTCAGCAAGAGGATATGCTATAGTAGCCGATTCCAATTCTGCAATATCTATCTGTTCCTTCGCTGCAACCATAGTTGTAATTTTTGTGTCATAATCCTGGCTGGGAAGAATCATAGGTTTTACCTTTATCCAATCATGCTTGCTTTCAAATATCTTTGCTGCATCTTCATTGGATTTCTTTGCTGCTGCATCTCCCCAACAAATGAACACGATCTCAACAGGGTCTTTCTTAGCTTCTACAGTACCGGGCTCCGAGTTAGTCTGAGTTGTAGCTGCTGCAGTATCTTCCTTCTTGTCACCACAACCTGTTAAAAGTAAACTAGCCAATAAGCATATAACCAGCATTGCAGAAAGTAATTTGCAGACTTTTTTCATTTAGAACTACCTCCATTAATATTCGATTCAATTTTCATCAGCTGACGTTAACCTCATTATAAACTGATGGATTTCTAAATAAAACTCCAAATAATTTATAATGGTGGAATATCTTTATAAGGATTTATTCATAAATAGAATACCGGCAGGAGGAGTAAACTGCCGGCATTCTATTTTCTTTAGTTCTCTATCTTATTGCTATATAATCTATTTCTGTGGTGTTCATTCCCTTTTGGAATTTTATATAATTAGTTCCGGCATTCAGTTTTACCTTGATTGAAGCAAGAGCATACTTGTTCCATCCGAGGTTGAGATAGCCTATACTTGTTATTGGAGTACCGTTGATATTCAGTAAATGGCTGCTGCTTGAAACCCACCCATTTCCGTATCTTATGTCAAGGGTGTAAATACCTGCCGCAGGCACATCTACATTAAACTGCGCGTAGCTGTCTGCATAGTCCAGATTTCCTACCACCTGACCTCCGGAAGCATTGGATGCAGCACTGGCGAAGCAGCGGAACATGGTCGCATTTTCTCCCTCGTATACAGTACCCATGGTTCTAAGCTTGATATAATCTATCTCAGCATAATTATCACCTTTTTGCAGCCTTATTACATTGTTGCCTGCATTCAAGGTAACAAATGCTGAAGCTTCGGTAAAATCATTCCAGCCGTCGGCATAATAGAATACATTTGCTACTGAAGCTCCGTTCACATATACCTTGTGGCTGCTGGTCGCACCACAGCCGTTGCAATTTCCGACATTCAATGCATACCTTCCTGCTGCAGGCACATTGACATAAAATTCAGCATAGCTGTCGGCGTAGTCTATATGTCCGGCAACCTTCGCGCCTGAAGCATAGGTTTCACCATCAATATTTACACGGTTGAGCACTGCATTTTCACCCTCAAACCTGTCGCTGATTTCAATACAGTCTATTTCGGCATAGTTTGCACCCTTCATGAACTTTATGGTATTGCTGCCTGCGTTGAGGTCTACAAGCATGGCAGAGGTTGTAAATACATTCCATCCCTTTGCAGGATAATTTAAAGCACCCTTGTTCACACCATTTATATATACATTATGACTGCTTATAGCCCCACACCCGTTGCAAGCCCTTACATTCAGAAGGTATTTTCCTGCTGCGGCCACGTTCACGTTAAACTGCACATAGCTGTCTGCATAGTCTATATATCCTGCCACCTGACCGCCTGATGCATTAGTCTCCGCTACAACACGGCAATTGAACAGTGTAGCACCTTCTGCTTCAAATTTTCCTGATATCTGTGGTGTTCCTGCCGGCTCTGCAACAGCAATTCCGGGATTTGCGGGAGTTCCGAAATTAGGAGTATTATCCGCATTCCATGTGAATTTTTGCATTCTGAGGTTTCTATCCCAGCCTGCACCGCTGTATTTTGCAGCATGGTACACTATCCAGTCCTCTGTGCCGTTTGGTGATTTCACAAAGCAGTTATGTCCGGGTCCGAATACCTGCGCTGTTTTCTGGAATACAGGTGTGCTCTTTTTTGTCCATGAACTTTTGCTGAGTAAATTCGTTCCTGTCAATTTCAACTGTCCAAGGCAATAATCATCGGTCCAGCTTCCATCTGCCGAGTATATGATGCAAACGGTTCCGTTTTTCACAAGAACTTCCGGCCCTTCGTTTATTCCTCCTGAGCCCGGTATCTCCCAGGCATAATCAGGCCTGGATATCTCCACCCTGGGTCCGCTTATGGTCCAGGGATTGCTCATAGGGGCGATATACAGGTATTGCACTTGATTGCTGCTGCTGGGCCAGCCTGACCATACAAAATACTTGTTCCCCTCGTATGTCAGCACCACTCCGTCAATGGCCCAATTGTCGCTGCTCTCACTGATTTTTCCTTTGAAAGTGTAAGAACCGTTTGTAGGGTCATTTGAATCAGTTCCTCCCTCCAGCACATACATCCTGTGATTGGCATTATCTCCGTTGTCGGCTGCAAAATATATATACCATCTGCCGTCAAGATACTGAAGCTCAGGTGCCCAAATATTTTTGGAATATGAGGTTCCGGCAGGCGGTGTCCACACATACAATGGCTCCGCCGAACCTATATCCTGTAATCTGTTTGACTTTTTAATAAATATATTCCCATCTGCGCCGCATAAATAGTAATTGCCACCCGCAGTAACTATGGACGGGTCTGCACCGGTTCCTATGGGATTTGTAAAGGTAGCTGCCCCGGCATTTACACACAGGAGCGAAAAGACCAGAG
>JARKQP010000809.1 GCA_029974875.1 Mobilitalea sp. | reverse complement strand
CCGGCGTACATATTTATCGGGGTTGGGGACGGATACAAGCCTGACAGGAGAGTTGAGCTGCCGGGTCATTCTCCCGGTTCCATGATCCCCGCGGATTTAAACGACGATGGCTATACTGATATCATACTATTCAATAATGGGGAGGATCAGCCGGATAAGCTGCCTAAATCGACTATTTTCTGGGGTGGTAAGGATGGCCTTGACCCCAATAACTTTACAGATATACCGACGCATTTATCATGGGGAGGACAGCTTGGGGATATTAATAAGGATGGATATCTGGACATTATTACAACATCCGCAAACAATTGGGTGAAGGAGTTAAATAAAAATGCCGTTACAGTATTCTATGGCAGTGAGAAAGGATATAGCATTGATCATTCCCATACCATAACGGTAGCGCCTAATGAAGAAAACTATTGTCTGCTCTGGCCGGTTCTTGCGGATTTTAATAATGACGGATGGCTTGATCTGTGTGTGCCTGTAAGCAATAAGACTTATTCTCTGATTTTTTGGGGCGGTCCCGGAGGTTTTTCTATGGAGCGGAGCCAGAAGCTTCCGGTAGAAAGAGCGGGTACGGCCAGGGCGGCGGATTTGAATGGCAACGGATGGCTTGATCTGGTCTTTGGCACAAGGGCAAGCATATACAAAAATAAAAATCATGAGGGCTCGGTAGTCATTTTCTGGGGAGGGCCTGAAGGGTATTCGGCAAGCCGCTGCTGCGAGCTTCCGTCCTATCAGACAAACAATGTAACAATAGCGGATTTAAATAACGACGGGTATCTTGATATATTCGCTTCTTCGTATTTTAACGCCAGGGAGAGGGATATTAATTCTTACATATATTGGAGCGACAGAGGAAGCTTTTCAGTTACAAACAGAAAAAGGATATTTGCCCATTCTTCTTCCGGAGCACTAGCGTGTGACATCAATGAGGACGGATATACCGACCTCATAGTATCCAATCATCGCGCATACGGCAGCCACAGGACTGAAACAGCAATCTGGTGGAATGGACCTGAAGGATTTAAAGAGGAAAGGAGGGACTTTTTACCATGCCTGGGGCCTCATAATATGGTATCCGTGGAGGTAGGGAATATCATGGACAGAGGAAATGAGGAGTATTATACATCTCCGGTCATAGAGCTTGC